>JALZND010000564.1 GCA_030857845.1 Bacteroidota bacterium
TGCATGTGATTTATACCCCAACAGATTTGCCCTTTCATGACGAAGCTTCACCTTTTTTAAAATGATTTGTTGGTTGTCGTTTTCATCTCCTTTAAATGACCTTGAACCATAGGCCCTGAACATTTTATCACGCAGCTTTCTATTGTCAGAATATGTCATAAAAGGAATATAGCTTGGAAATTGCAAAGTAAATACCCAACTGCCTTCCTTATCCATTTCTTTGGCTGTCATGGCAGCAGCTTCAACTACATGGTCTGGCAAACCCGCAAGATCAGCTTCATCAGTAACTTCCATGGTGAATTTATTGGTTTCCTTGAGCACATTTTCACCAAAGGCAAGTGAAAGCTGGGAAAGCTCCTTGTCGATTTCGCGCAACTTTTGCTTTTCGTCCTCATTCAAATGTCCACCATTGCGCACAAAACTTTTATAGGTCTTTTCCAACAATGTTTGTTCTTCGGGGGCAAGGATGAAGGAATCTTTCTTTTCATGGACCGCTTTTATCCTCTTAAAAAGGGTTTCATCTAGCATAATGTCATTGGAATAATCAGACAAAAGCGGTGATATCTCCCGAGCTATGGCTTGGATTTCGTCACTTGTTTCTGCAGAATTTAGGTTAAAAAATATTCCAGAAATTGTACCGACAAGCTCTCCGCTCCTTTCCAATGCCTCAATAGTATTTCCAAAATCAGGCTCTTCTATACTACTGGTGATTTTATTTACATCTTCTTTTCCTGCTGCTATTGCTTCTTTAATAGCAGGAAGAAAATCTTCATTTTTTATATCATTGAATGGAGGTGTTCCAAAAGGAGTATAAAATGATTGCAATAGTGGGTTCATAATAAGGTACTGGTATGGTTGTGGGAAATTGTAAAAATTCTAAGCAATATATTTGATCAAATTTAATAATTATACGGATGATAGTAAATACAACATGAATTACTTTAAAAAGTTAATATGGAAAACCTTCTAATAACCCATTGCAAAGAATGGCTATTAATTAAATTAAATAATCTTTTCCTTTAATTTCAGCTTATATGGGGAACATCCTGGACAGGAAATGTCGTGAAGGGGAACCATCAATTAGTTGGGGAATTCCCTCCATTATTTAATAATTATCGTTTGGGTCAAATAATCATTCTCTCCACTGTTAAATTTAAAAGTATAGGTACCAGTATTCTTTGGAGTAAATTTATAAGATGTCTTTAATATAGGAATATTCATTGTACAAATTCCTTCTCCGTAATTTGCATAAAAACTTACGAAAAAGGTATTTCTAGTTTGAATTGTCTTTTGAGAAGAATAGTAGCCACAACCATTATATACTGCATGACTAACAGTAATAACTATTTCTTGTCCAACTTCGCCTGATTCTGGTAAATCTGTCTTAATAATTGGTGATATTGATTCTTGACTTATCACTTCTTTGTCACATGAAATGACAATTATACCAATTGAGAAGATTAGTATTCGTAAGTATTTAGTATCCATAATTTATAGACACTTTTAGCAGTCATTTGGTTGTAATTTCTCGTCGTAACACCGTGCACCCAGAACCTAATCCTATCGAATGTTTTAAAGGATAATTGGAAAAGTACCTTCTGGTAAATTTTTAATTTTTTTCAGGCTTTATGACAGTTTCACTTTTGTCAATGGTTTGGGAAAACTTGCACCTTACTTTTCGTAAATTTCATATTCAATGGGCTTGAAACTATAATTGTTCGATTGTTCGGCAGAACAAGCAGTAAGGCCTACAATTAAATCCATTGCTGCCTCGAATAGCAAAAAATCCCCAGCTATAGATAAAGGCGGCTCCACTGAAATTTCACCATTTTGTTGAAATTGCGTATTCATAAAAATATTAAATGCCACCGGTATATCGTCGGGTTTTATGCCCCATTTTGACAGGTTTGTGTGGAGGTTCTCGAAGCAACTGGGGTGGTATTCCGTCTCTTTGTAGATAATTGTAAAGGTTTCAGGACTGCAGGGAGCAAGCAAAAAATCATTTCTTCCATTAGTATCTTCCAGTATTTTCATCATAACCCTGCTGCGGTTGCTGTATAAATTATGGCCTTTCGTGATGAGCAATGTGTTACAATAATCAAGGGTTTTTCCGGATGAGAGCCATTCCTTAATGTCATCTGCAGAAAAGCAAACCATATCAGAAACTTGTTCCCCTTCAGGGTCAATCACTTTTAAAATTTGACCTTGTTTAAGTTCAAAAGCAGCCCCTGACTGAGCAAGGATTTTCTGCATATCAATTCTTTTCATGTTGTAAGGTTTGAGGTTTCCAGAGGATGAGCTTCGTCCGTTTCCCTGTAAATTATGTAATTGATTAAGGGGTTAATTTATATATTGGATTTATGGAAAGGGCATTTCCAATTATCTTCTACTTTTCTGCCTGAATACTGCCTTGCTTCGGATATTTCTCCATACTCTGCCAGCATTGGGTTCA
>JALZND010000160.1 GCA_030857845.1 Bacteroidota bacterium
TCCGAAGTGGGGGCGACGAATTAGGAATTACATTATACGAAAGAGTTTTTTCGGACGTCGATTTTCTAAATCGACTATAAAAGAATGATGTAAATATAAATTTGCAGTGCGAAATAGGAATTTCGCGGTCCGAAGTGGGGGCTTTTTCGGACGTTGATTTTCCTAAAGCAACAAAAACTTAATGCCAAGCCATTAATTTCATTTTAGAAGTGCACGTTCTGCCAAGCTATTCTACCCGTCATTGCGAGTCACGCTACCATCCAGTATTTTGAAGTAATTTAACAGCAAATAACTATCACTATGGATATGACCTTTTGAAACAAGGTGACGGGGCAATCCCCTGGCTACTGTTAGGAAGCTATGGGCTTAGGCTAATAAAAATGCACATCCCTGAGAGCATTGAGGCCCTGTGTTCATAGGTCCGCTGACAAACATCAGGGGATTGCCACGGGGCTTTAAATTTGCTAGCTTTTTAAGATAATCATTGGTAAGCCTCCATTTATCATCCTCAATGCCAATTATAGTGATGCCCCTCGCAATGACGGAAAGTTCGAGGCCAGACCATGAATTGACGGAAGGTTCGAGGTCAGGTTATAATTTCATTGTAAAAATGCACGTTTTCTGATCAGCTATATTGTTGCTCGTCCCTGTCAAGTGCTTTTAATAAGCACCTGACAACAGTTCAAAGGTTTGAACTTTGGAGTCTAAAAGATTTCCCTTTTCACATTTTAAAATACGTGCAGGGTTGCTTTTTATAAGATTGTGATTGTGTGTGGCCATTAATATGGTAGTGCCACTTCTGTTGATGTCAAGGAAAATTTTAAAAATCCCTTCTGCTACTTCAGGGTCAAGGTTACCAGTTGGTTCATCGGCAATCATGATTACCGGATCGTTTAGCAGGGAACGGGCTATTACCACCCGCTGTTGTTCGCCTCCAGAAAGTTGATAGGGCATCTTGCTGCCCACATATCCCAAGCCCACCCGCATCAAGACTTCAGTGATCCTTTGTTTCATTTTAGAGTTGTCCTTCCATCCTGTAGCTTTCAATACAAACAAAAGGTTTTCAAATACACTCCTGTCCTGGAAAAGCTGAAAATCCTGGAAGACAATCCCTAATTTCCTGCGTAAAAAGGGAACTTTATCATCAGGGATATTATTGATTTGAAATCCTGCAACATTTATTTCGCCCACTAACAAAGGTAGGTCTGCATACAAAGTTTTCAACAGGGAAGATTTCCCACTTCCTGTCCTGCCAATTAAATAAACAAAATCGCCCTTTTCTATTTCAAATTTAATATTGCTTATTACAGGAATATCCTGCTGATAAATATCAGCATCCCTTACAATAATTACAGGTTCTGAAGAAAAAGACATATTATATTGTTAACTTTTGAAGTTTGCCAAAAGGCAATGCCTCTATTAAAATTCTCAAAGACTCTTCTTTGCCTTCCAAACCATATTTTTCCAGGTTTTTTAAAGGCCTGTCGGCACGGAAATACGCTATCAATACGAAATTATCGTCGCGTAATTGTATATAATCAGGTATTTTAGCTTTTCCTTTTACTTTAATTATATGCAAGGATTTGTAGTTCAAATTAGCAGTTCACAGTTCTCGGTTCTCAGTACAGAAGTTCACAGTTCTCAGTTCAGAAGTTCACAGTTCTCGGTTCACAGTTCAGGAGTTCACAGTTCTCAGTTCAGAAGTTCACAGTTCTCAGTTCAGAAGTTCACAGTTCAGTAGTTTCGTTTTCATCGTTTGATACCAACACTGCATTTTAAATTATCCTTTAGTAAAGCCTTACAATATAAAATATAATTTTTCATTCTTTTGAAAAATTCCTTTATCCTGCCCTACAACTAAACTGAATACTGAATATTGACTATTAATAATTGATTATTGACTATTGACTATTGACTATTGTAAAATTATTAACTGTTTTGTGATTTTTTATGGTCGTTTAAGAATTGCTCCAGGCCTTGGCTGGTAAGTGGATGGTGCAACAGTCCAGTTATAACTTTTAGGGGGCAAGTGGCAACATCGGCACCAAGTTCTGCACATTGTACCAAATGCTGGGTATGCCTTATGGAGGCAGCCAATACTTCGGTTTCTATACCATAATTGTCGAAGATGCCTACAATTTGGTTTATAAGCTCCAGTCCATCAGCTCCAATATCGTCCAATCTTCCAATAAAAGGTGAAACATATGATGCCCCAGCTTTCGCAGCCATTAAAGCTTGTCCAGCTGAAAAAATCAGGGTACAATTAGTCCTGATGTTATTGTCGGAAAAATATTTAATTGCCCTTAAGCCATCTTTTATCATGGGTACTTTTACAACGATTTTATCGCTGATCTTTGCAAGTTCCAGGCCTTCTTTAATGATGGTTTCATAATCAGTAGCAATAACTTCTGCACTTACGTTGTCATCTACGAGCTCACAAATAGCTTTGTAGTGTGCCATTATTTTATCATGGCCTTTTATTCCTTCTTTGGCCATAAGGGAAGGATTTGTGGTTACACCATCCAAAATACCCAAATCGTAAGCTTCTTTTATTTCGTTCAGGTTAGCGGTATCGATAAAAAATTTCATAAGAATTTTATTTTAAACTGTAGTATAATATGAATGCCTTCGCAGCAACTCACGGATGAGCTAAGGTGTAAAGCTAAAGAAAAATTATAAAAGGATAAGGTAAATAGGGACAGAAAAGAACAAAAAAAAATGGCAAACCAAGTATCGCACCGCTCTACCACCTACCCTTGCTCCCTTCCGGACCTGGGGGAGTTCAGCAGGAGCTGGTCGTACTGATTTGCCAGTGCAAAGGTAAGCCTTTTTCTTTGAATAGAAAATATGTAGTAAAAGATTTTTAAAGAATCTCTGTATTTAAAATCTATCGCTTTAATACAGGAAAAAACTAACTGTGACGGTAGCCCAGAAAAATATAAATACGGAGACCTGGTAAACAATTGATAATAAAAACATCTTAATGATTGTTTTTAGCCAGGACTGCTGATAAAAATTCTTAAAGGATAGCAGGAAATAAATAAGTATAATAAAAATTGAATAGGTAAGTATGTCTTCATGTGGCCAAAATGAATATAGCACGATAACAAGAAAAAGAATAAAAAACAAGAAAGAATGGATATGTAGTGTGAAAGTCATATGCTCTACGTATAATTTATTCCTTCTGATATAAAAAAGCTTTAGCAAAAGGGCAACAAAAGGCAGCAGGAGGAACATCATTACAGAGCCACTCTTTATCATAAAGGCATATACCGTTTCACTTCTTTCATTTGCAAACTTTATGGCTTGTTTTGCAATCGTATATTTTACTGTAGAATGGCCCGTGTCAAATTTCCTCAGTACTTCTTCTGGTGTCACACCTTCCTGGTTCAAAACTTTAAGGTTTTCGAAAAACCCTAAATTTTCTTGGTCCTCCTAGTGCTCCCGGCTGCTATCAATCGCCAGGGTTGACTGTGTTTCGGAATTAACTTGATGGGATGCTTCCAATAAAGTTTTGTTTTGACCACCATTGTTATTGGTGGTCTTAAAATTCAATATTCTTTCATCTTCCACCTGATTGGAAATAAAAAATGAAAACATCAGGAAATAAAAAAAACTGATGATGATGTACAATCGGAGCGGGTGCATGTATTTTGTTCTTCTTCCCGCAATGAATTCCCTCGACAAATAGCCAGGCTTAAAAAAAACAGTTTGATGGTCTTGGCGAGCCTGGAATCGTAGGAAAAATAATTTGTGAAAAAATCACCAATTAAGGTTTTGAATGATACCAGCTTGTCGGTATTTTCCTGTCCACATTCGGGACAAAAATTGTAATTGCTTGTAGGATATTGACAATTTTGACAATATGAATTTTTTCTTCTGGAGAGAAACATGAAAACCCAATAAAAAATTTAGGCTAATATAAATTATTGGCAGATATTAATATTAGGTTTCCAAAAAAATTTTATGGAAGATGGCTAGCCACCATATCGAAATTCGGGGTAGAGTGTCATGCCACCATCAACATAGATTGTTTCTCCGGTTATATAATCAGATTCATCCGAAGCAAGCCATACAGCTACTTTTCCTATGTCTTCAGGAATACCTATCCTGCCATATGGTATTTTCTTAAGGAGTTTCTTTTCATCTTCCGGATCTTTCCAGGCGTCTTCATTGATTGGGGTTTTTATCGCCCCAGGCGATATGCTGTTGATCCTTATTTTTTTATGTGCAAGTTCTTGCGCCAGGGTTTGCATTAAGAGCATGACCCCTCCTTTTGCCGAGGCATAATTGCAATGCCCCGCCCAAGGAATAACATCATGGACAGAGCTCATGAATATCATTTTTCCGGCTGCTTTCGACCTTTCTTCTACAATGCCCCTTTTTAAAAATATCTTTGCGGCTTCTTTTGCACACAAGAACTGACCTGTCAGGTTTATATCTATCACCAGCTTCCAATCTTCTAAGCTCATGTCAATAAGGTCTGCATCTTTTTGGATGCCCGCATTGTTTACCAGGATGTCCACTGTACCAAAGGCCGCAACAGTTTTTTCAAACATGTTTTTCACATCTTTCTCATCGCTCACATTTCCACCAACTACTATGGCCTTTCCTCCAAATCCTTCAATTTCTTTAAGGATTTCCTGTGCACTTTCTTCGTCGCTGTTATAGTTGATGGTCACCATTGCGCCTTCACGGGCCATTTCCATTACTACAGCTTTACCGATACCCGAGCTTGAACCGGTGACCAATGCCACCTGGCCTTTTAATCTTTGTATTTTAGATTTTTCCATTTCTTTAATCTTGAAAATTAGAGACTCATAATTATTGATAAGCCGGAAGTGTGTTTTGATGTTTATCTTTATAGAAAAAATTTACTTTAACCCTCATGTGATTTCCAACTGGAGAGATCTTTGTCCAATTCTATGGCTGCGCTGATCAATCCGAGATGTGTAAATGCCTGGGGGAAATTTCCCAGGTGCTCGCCTCTTTTCCCTAGCTGCTCGGCAAAGAGGCCCAGGTGGTTGGCATATCCAAGCATTTTTTCAAAGTAAAGTTGTGCCTTTTCTATTTCTCCTGCCCTGGCAAGACACTCCACATACCAAAAGCTGCAAATTGAAAAAGTTCCTTCTTCACCATCCAGCCCGTCATGGCCTCCCGCATCATTTATATATCGGTACACAAGTGCATCATGTACCAGTTCTTTTTCAATTGCCTGCATCGTGGTAATCCATCGTGGCTCATTTGGGCTGATGAACCGGATGATTGGCATCAATAAAGCAGCCGCATCCAGATTTTTCCCTCCTTTGTATTGAACAAATGCCTGTATATCTTCATTGAAGAAATTATAATATACATCATTGAAAATTTCATCCCTGATTTCTTTCCATTTCTGGATAGGAGATGGGAACGACCGGTCCTCGGCAAGTTTAATTGCCCTGTCCAATGCTACCCAGCACATAATCCTTGAATGCAGAAAATGTCTTTCTTCATTGCGTATTTCCCAAATTCCATGGTCTTTCTTATTCCAGTTATTGCATACAAAATCGATCTGGTGCTCCAGCTTTCTCCAAAAATCAAAAGTGATAGCGCCACCATATTTGTTGTATAGGAAAATGGCATCAATGAGTTCACCAAATATGTCCATCTGAAATTGATTATAAGCGCCGTTCCCTATCCTTACCGGCGATGATTTCATATATCCCTCCAGGTGGGGCAGCTCAATTTCTTCAAGGTCAATTTCCCCGTCAACAGCATACATCAACTGCAGCAATCCATTTTCTTCAATGATTTCATCAAATTCATTTTTTATCCATCCAATAAATGATTTTGCTTCATCCATAAAACCCAGCTTCAAAAAAGCATACATGGTAAAAGCTGCATCCCGGATCCAAGTGTACCTGTAATCCCAATTGCGCTCTCCGCCAATAGTTTCAGGCAATCCAAAGGTTGCAGCAGCTACTACAGACCCATACTTATAAGAGGTCAGTAATTTTAAGGTGATGATGGAGCGGTGCACCATTTCCCTCCATCTTCCGGTATAGGTAGAGGTTTTGATCCAATTTTTCCAATAGTTTAGGGTGCTGTAAAAGCTTTCGCCATTGTAATATTTTAGGGGGTCATCATAATGATTTTCATTGGGTATGGCTTCTATTATAAAATGTACCTGTTCTTTTTCTTTTAATGTGAATTCTGCATATGCTGCTCCATCTTCTATTTCAATAGGGATATTGCTCATCAGCCTGATTTTTGTGCCGTCTGCACCTTCACTTGTAAAAACAATCTGGTTGATGTCAGAATCTTTTTTTTCAGTTTTATGGTCTGCCCGTGCATAATCAAACTTGGGGTTGCACCGCATGCGAAAAGTAATTTCCCCTCCTAAAACTGTTCTCACAGTCCGTACCAGCACACAATTTTTTTCTTTCTCTTTTACAGGCATATAATCTGTAATTTCAGCAAGCCCATCATCCGATAAAAAGCGCGTCAACAGCACTGCGCTATCAGGAAGGTAAAGTTGTTTGTATTCCACATTTTCCATCTGCGTGACGATTTCAAAAGAGCCACCTTTTTTATGGTCTAGAAGCGAAGCGAAAATAGTGGGAGAATCTATCCTGGTAAAAGGCATAAAATCAATGGATCCCTGCAAGGATACAAGGGCTATGGTATGCAGGTTGCCAATGATCCCATAATTTCCTATGGGCTGATAATCTTTGGTGGTGTGATGTTCTTTCATTGAAAAAAAAGTAGAAAACAGGTACTATAATTTATGGATCATTAACAAGCTTTCGATGTTATGGTTTGAAAAGAAATTATTTACCATATAAACCCCCAGATCTAATAAATGATCAGCTCTTTATAAAATTTGAATTAACCTTTACGATAGTTTATAGTTATTGAACAAACAAAGATTTATTAAATATTTATGCCAGAAATAAAATTGGAAATATTTGATGCCATCATTATTGGGGTGGGCCAGTCTGGGAGCCCCTTGGCATTAGCACTCGCCGAAAAGGATTATAAAGTAGCATTGATTGAAAAAAATAAAGTAGGAGGAAGCTGCATCAACTATGGGTGTACTCCATCAAAAACCATGATGGCTTCGGCAGCTGTTGCTGAAACAGTGAGGCAAGCAGTCCATTTTGGAGTGGAAGCGGAAATCAAAAATATCAACTTCCTTAAAATCATAAAGCGTAAAAATGACATTGTCAATCAGTTCAGGAAAGGTTTGGAAAAAAGCCTCAAGGAGGAGGATTTTGTTGAACTTATCTATGGCACGGCAACTTTTGTGGATAAATATACCATTCAGGTAAAAGCTGAAGAAGGCCAGGACCGGAAATTGAAAGCAGAAAAAATATTTATCAATACTGGCGCCATGCCCGATATCCCGGAAATTAATGGATTGGAATCAGTCTCCTACCTTACCTCTACTACCATAATGGAGCTGACTGAAATACCAGACCATTTATTGATAATTGGAGGAAGCTACATCGGCCTGGAATTTGGACAAATGTTCAAAAGATTTGGCAGCAAAGTAACCATCATTGAGCATGGCAGCCAGCTGGTAGGAAAAGAAGATAAAGATGTGGCAGGGGAATTAATAGGGATATTGGAGGAAGAGGGGATAGATATTATCCTTAAAGCTGCTGTGGAAAAAGCTGAAAAAAATGACGGAAAGGTTGTTTTAGAAGTTGCTGTTGGAAAAAAGCAACAAAATATCACCGGTTCCCACCTATTAATAGCCACCGGGGTGAAACCCAATACCGAGGCTTTGAACTTAAAAGCCGCAGGAATAAAGGTCAACAAAAAAAAATATATTGAGGTAGATGACCATTTAGAAACCAATGTTGAAAACATCTATGCCATGGGGGATGTAAAGGGAGGCCCGGCATTTACACACATTTCCTATGAT
>JALZND010000161.1 GCA_030857845.1 Bacteroidota bacterium
GTACTGACTGGACAAAACTGGTCATCAGGGATGGTACCAAAAAGAAAATCACGGCCCTATACCACCGCATAAGGAATATGGATATGGGATGAAAACTAGCAACACTAACAGCCTTTCAGCTGCTTCTTTATCAGAAAGTCGCTGGATGGCAAAGAGGTGAAGTTTAGCATTACAAATGCACCACCTGATGCCCCCATAGAAGAATTGCCCTATGCACGAGGGCAGAAGTTTTTATATTGAACAGGACATCAAAGAAGGTAAAAACCAGGTGGGCATATAAACTTAATCTCTGCAATTAATCCATCTCCCATGCACTTCTTGATCTCAACAAAGAGTGATGGATCGCAGGGTGGCTCCCAACTGTAGGAACTGTAACCGAGAAAGTACTGCTTTTATATGTTTTCTATAATCCGAGATACTTTTTCTCTGCCATCTAAATTGTACAGGTACTTAATGATATCAGCACCATAGCGACCCAAGTATTGAGCGAAGGCCGGCCTACAGACTTTCGGGAATTCCTTTATTGATAGGCTGGAGATGATTCCTCCTCTGGTTGAGTTTAGTTTTTTAAAGTTTTCCTAAACATTTTATTTTATTAATTGTTCATTTTATAAGGATAGGAAAGAAAATTAATTTCAATTAAACTATAATTATATGAAAATGATCAACAATTTATTCAAACTTAACAAGGCTCTGTTTTTATGTACCGCTGTTTTATTGTTTTTTACCTTTGGTTGCAATAATGAACCAAAGAACGAAAACAGAACTACTGAAAATACAGTACAAGAACCTATAGCGAACAATCAACAAGATGTGGCAGAAGAGCCTGAAGAAATAACAACTGAAGATCCCGCTACAACGACAAATTATCGCCCCAGAGTTAGAAGGAGCCACAATAAGTTAAAACTTGATGCAACCTCAACCAGCTTTAAAGATCTTGATGAAAATGGCAATTTTATACTTACCCGGGATGACCTTTTTAATGGGATTTTTAATACTTTAGATAAAAAAGAAGATGATAAAATGACTGAGGAAGAATTTATAAGCTTAAAAAAAGATTTTTTTATCAACAAAAACAGTAATAAGATTTCTACCTTTACCGAGTGGGATGCAGATGGAAATGGTGAAATTTCCAGAGAAGAGTTTTATAAAAAACTAAATTCCTTAGTAGATTTAGAAGATGGTCGTTCGTTGGCACAAGGGAATTATATAGTATGGGATTTGGATGATGATGATAAAATAGAAATGCTCGAACTAGAAAACTTTGTGGTGCAATTTGATACAAATGATAATTAACCCATTATTATTTATCTTAATTTATTAGAGTAATTTAGAGTAATTCTTTGGTATTAGTAATCCTTGCAGGTACGAGCATAAAACTCGTACCTCTTTTTATATGCTATTATACAACCTTTATTTCCCCTTTATAACCAGATTAAATTGTCTTTAAGGCGATTTCATTAAAATAATCCCTTTCAGTCAAAAAATCATCCTCTAGTACTTCAGCAGCTATTGAAATAAAAATTTTTAATTCAATACATTGCACAACCATTGGCGATAGGTCTTCTATAGTAAAATTCAATATTTATCTACCTTAATGAACAAGCCCTTTTTACTATTTGTGAATAATATTTCATTAAGTTAGTGATTTTCGCTATAAACCCACGGACGAAGTTCTGGAGCTAGATTTTTAAAAACGTAATGATTTTAAATTATATTAATGGGATACCTGGTGTTTTATAGTATCCATAATCTGCTGGCATTACTTCGAAAGATTTAGCTAGAATAAAAATCTGTGAGCCACAAAACTAGGAGGAGAATTGGCAAAGCTGGATAAAGAAGCGGTAGAAGAAAGGATCTAAGCTGAAGAATTTTGTAAAATATGCTACAGTGCAGCAGTACAGAATGTACCCTACCTCACTTAGGAATTAGACATGTATCCCTCGGAAAGGAAAGTTTCTGTTTACTTTATTATTACCATTAAAAGAAATGCACTAGACAAGAGCCCATTAAAAATTCTATCATTCTTTCAATTTAATATTATAACATTTCTAAGATTATACTTCAGGTACCTAAACACCTTAATGGTGATATTTTTATATGCCATTTAGAAAATATTTTTTTTTACTGCCCCAATACTTCATCATTTAAATTTTCCGGATGTGTTTAAGGTTTTGATTAAAGAAATAAATGAACTAAAATTTAAAACAAGATAAAATATAAAAGGTATTAACCCCTTAAAAATTGATTTACCATCTGCATAAATATTTTACACATTATCAAGTATTAAAAAAATAATTGATTCAATTCTTCATATATAGAATAATTGATAAATTATTTCTTATTTTTTTAAACACCCAGGGTTTTATTTTAATCCACTGTACAATTAATTCATAAATAATATAAATTTTACTTAAAAATGGTTATTTATCAATTAAACACAATGAAACCAATCTATATTATAATAAAACTGGTAAATATTTTTTTTTAAAAAATTTGGTAATTATCTAAATCCAAAAACTATTTAAAGTTCGTATGTATTTCTTTAACATTAGCTCGGTGATTATTATTTTTTGTAACTGAGGGGAAAAAAGTTTAAAAAATAGAGTAAATATTTAAAAATAAAAATACAATTCTATTGTAAAAAGTAATAGATATTTTAATGAAAAACATCTTCATAATAAAAATAAAGATCAAGGCATAAAGGAAAACAGGCGAAAGAATTTTAAATTAAAAAATTCCCAGAAGAGAGATCATATTTTTATAATTGGATTATTACAAGCTTCGGCTTTTGATACATATTGTTAATATATAATTTTTTTTATCCAATCATTTTATGATCTCTAAATTTACCAAACTATGTTTTTCTACAATCCAATCAAAATCAGACTTTTTCTGCTATTTTTTATCTGCGCCTGTTTTTTTCACTCAGGAACTACAAAAGCACAAGGGGCTTTAAAAGAACTTCATGTTGCATCCATATGCCAACAAGGAGATAATTCTGAAAATCAATGGCGCATCAGGAATCCCAACGCTAAAGATATCCATGTAACTTACAGCACCTTGGGGGGTAAACAGGTCAGATCTATTAGTGCAAAAGCTATGGACGACACCTTTTTTTATACGAATGCTACAGAATCAGTGGATATTATATACAATGATGGAGCTGGGAGCACGATGAAAGTAAGCGCTTCATCAGAGAGTGGAAAATGTGTTATCGATTGCCCCGGAAATGCCGACAGATACTTTTTCAATGTTCAGGTCACCGACCATGAGCTGGTTGAAAATGGCAATCAAATTCAAATTCCAGACCTGTTTTGCGAAGGAGAAGTTGCAAACCTTGCTTTTGATGATGGCTCTTATATGGACCTATTCAAGGATGGCAGTGGAGCACATTTAGTTATCGGGGCTACTGTTAAGTCCGGTGGATGTGAATTTAATGGAAAGCAATTCCAATTTGATATGATGTTTGACAAGATGGATGCTAATTTAGATCTTTCAGATTTAGGCATTGATAAAGACAAGCTTAAAGATCTGATAGCAGCGCTTTCCATACGCACAGAAGGAATAAAAATAAGACAATCTGGTAGTAATTATTCTGCTGACCTTACAGGGCTTTCCTCTTTAGGTGAATTTAATTTCAATGCCACACTTACCAAAGAGGAAGAAGGATTTAATTTTCATTTAACCTACATGTTTGGAAAAAATGAGGGCTCTGCAAGTTTTCATGCAAAAATTGAGGCATCATGTCCTACCATGTCTGTCCTAAATTTTACATTGGTAAATGCTGAAACTGGAGAGGATATCATGCCAGTTAAAGAGGGGGATGTGATCGATCTTTCAATGTTGCCCACAGACAAACTAAATATCCGTGCCAATACAAATCCCGAATATGTTGGCAGTGTTGTATTTGACCTTAATGATAAGAAAGCTGTTCAGACAGAGATCGTGAACCCATATTCTTTGTTTGGAAATTTTCCTGGCGGTATATATAAGCAATGGACACCTGATCCAGGAAAATACAGTGTATCAGCAACACCATATTCTAAGCCAAAAGCAAAAGGCGAAAAGGGCACTTCCCTAACCATCAATTTCGAATTTATTGATTCTGGCAATCCTGTGGCTGACCAACAGGTTGTAGGCTATGTTTTGGTTAATGCCGATACAAATGAAGATTTGATGCCTATAAAAGATGGTGACAAAATAAACCTGGCCACATTGGAAACCAAAAACCTCAATATCAGGGCCAATACCATTCCAGAAAATGTAGGGAGTGTAATCTTTGACTTAAACGATAAAAAAAATTTCAATACTGAAAATGTCAACCCGTATTCACTAGCAGCAAATTTTGAAGGTGGAAGTTATAAAAGCTGGGTCCCAGAAACAGGGGTGTATACCCTTACAGCAACCCCCTATACAATGATAAATGGCAAAGGAGCATCAGGAAAGTTAAAAACCATAAAATTTGAAATAGACGATTCAGAAGAAGTTGATGAACCAGTAGAATCGCAGCAGAAAGTAGTGAGCTTTACTTTGATTAATGCAGATACTGATGAAGATATAGCAATACTTAAAGATGGTGACATTGTTAATCTTGCGGCCCTTCCTAATTCGAACCTTAAACTAAAAACAAACACTGAACCACAAATTGTAGGAAGCATTGTTTTTGATCTTAATGAACATCAAAACATTAAAGTGGCAAATGACTCCCCTTATGAACTGGAAGGCACTGATATTGCAGAATTCATTTCAGTATTCAACATAATTGGAAAGCATAGCCTTTCAGCTACCCCTTACACAGAAGCAGATGGCATGGGTGATGCTGGAGATTATCTAACTATTTCCCTGGAACTTATTTATGATATAGATAATGAGGATATTATCATAAGTACCAATGAAAGCTTCAGGGTTTCATCAGTATATCCAAATCCTGTTGAAGACAATGTATCTATTCATTATCGCGGAAGTTTTGACTCAGGTACTACTATCTTACTTTTTGATCAATTTGGAAAAGCAACCAGCATAGAATCGGGTATGATCAGTAGGGACCCGTCTATTCTTACTATAGATATTTCTTCATTACAGTTGCGTGCCGGAATATATTATGTTAAAGTCCAGGCTCCCCAAGGTGGAAAAGTTTTAAAAATAGTAAAAAACTAATCCTGGAATTTATCCAATACTTAAATAAATAAATAAGAATTTTTTTTAAACTAAATCATATTACTCATGTCAAAAATTATCCAATTGAATGATGATACCCAACATGTATCTCACATGAAAGGCTCACGAAGATCTTTTCTAAAATTTAGTGGTGCCTCCATAGTCACCACAGGAATCCTGGTTTCAGGATGCAAGGAATTTATAGATTTTATTCCAGAAAAACCTGATCCAAATCCAAAGACCGTAGTTCTTGGTAAAGGTGATACAGGTATACTTAATTATGCTTATGTCCTGGAGCAACTGGAAGCAGCATTTTATACGCTTGTAGTCGCCATGCCTTATGGCGGCATGAATTCAGAAGAAGAAACTATTTTGGGAGATTTAAGAAAGCATGAGGTAGTACACAGAGATTTTTTAAAAGCTGCCTTAGGAAAAAAAGCCATTACAGAACTAACTTTTGATTTTACCACGGTAGATTTTTCTAACCGGGAAAGTGTATTGTCTACTGCTAAAACATTTGAAGACCTTGGCGTTGCCGCTTATAACGGTGCAGGAAAATTATTCCAAAGTCCGGACCTGTTATTAATAGCCGGTAAAATTGTTTCTGTTGAAGGACGCCATGCTGCTGCCATAAGAAGTGTTCTAGATAGCGATCCCCAATCTTTTGCCGGGGATGATATAATTGATGAAAACGGATTAGACAGGGCTTTTGAGCCAGGTATGGTGCTGGAAGCAGCTTCACCTTTCATTGTAAATAAAATAGTTGCAAACCAATTAGGTAAAAAATAAAATAGGAGGATAAAATTATGAAAATTTTTGAAATATTAGATAAATATAATGTTACGCCAGAAGAGCTTAATACATTTACCTCAAGACGGGAAGCATTTATTAAGTTAGGCAGTTTTGGAAAAAAGGTAGCTATTGCTGCTGTTCCAATATCATTTGCTGCTTCGGCATCCAACAAAGTGTTCGCAAAAACTTTAGCGCACCTTGACGTTCTGAACTTTGCTTTAATACTCGAATACCTTGAAGCGGAATATTATACAATGGGATTAGCTGCAAATGGGCTTATACCCGCAGGTAAGGACAGGGCAATTTTCGAACTAATAGAAAAGCATGAAGTAGACCATGTAGCATTTCTTATAGCTGCTATTGAGGCTTATGATGGAACACCGGTGGATAAACCTACATTTGATTTTACTGCCAACGGCGCTTTCGATCCTTTTAATGATTATCCAACTTTCCTTGCATTATCACAGGCATTTGAAGATACAGGTGTACGGGCTTACAAAGGACAAGCGGCCAATTTAATGGCAGAACCTGAATTACTAACAGCTGCTCTACAAATACATTCTGTTGAAGCCAGGCATGCTTCCGAAGTAAGAAGGCTTCGGGGTTTAAAGGGTTGGATCACTCACGATGAAAGAGGTATGGGTATGCCTGAAGCAGCGCAGGCTGTATATGCAGGTGAAGACAATTTAATACAAGGTGGAGTGGATGTTAGAACAGTAACCTCTGTTGGAGAAGACGGAATAACTGAGTCCTTTGATGAACCACTAACTATGGAAGAAGTATTGGCTATAGGAGGTTTGTTTATAGTTTCATAAATTTCCCTAACAATTAAGACAATTAAGGAATATCCTGAATATCAGGATACTCCTTATTGTTTTAAAATATTGTGCCAACCTTGTAAAAGGTCCATCGATGAGGTTATTTTGAATCAGATAATTAGGGGCTGCCGCCTTGCTTTTTTGATGTTGTATCGTTCCAGGTTATCCTGAAACCTCTCTTCCATATCCCCTTGTATTTCTTCCAGGTAGTGTGGCTTAAGAAAATTCCTGAGGAGCCTCAATGGCCAGGCGGGTGGAGTTAATTGATTGTTGCTATTACTCATCAGATGGTTCCAAGTTGGGGCATGGCGTTCCAAAGCTGTGTCCTGATATCTTTCATTTCACGCAGCACCTGCTGCCCGTAAGGTGTGGCCGTATAAATACGTTTCCTTTTGCCTCCCCTTATTTTTGTAGCTTCACCCCACTCTGAGGTAAGAAAACCTTTTTCTTCCATTCGTTTTAACGCAGTTTGTATGGCCCCTACGCTAAGCCTTTCGCCGAGCCGCTCTTCAAGTTCACGTTGGATCTCATTACCGTACGCATCTTCCTGCAAGACGACTACTGCCATTAATATCAGCTCCTGAAATTCGCCTAGTTTTGTTTTCTTCATGCTATATTCATCTAATTGAAGTAAATATAAAAATTATTTTATTCTAATTGAAGTTTTTATAAAATTATTTTTTTCACTCCATGGTATGGGACACACAGACCTTCATTATATTCAATACCCAAATTGATAAATCATGAATAAAATTAAAACAATTATTATCTTATCTTCAAAAATTGAACAACCAGGATATTTTTAAAACAGTACAAAACTCAAGAATGAAGCTTGAGGAGCTTTACTTTTGGACCAGCACAATAAAAGATTGGAAATAGCTACTTAAACAGGAGAAATATAAAATATTCATTATAAAAACATTAAATGACCTTGGTTCAAAACAACTTATTTCTGTTTATGGATTTGTTATCATATGCACCCCCATGCTAAATCGCCTTTTTTCTGTGTGACAGGAAAATCAACAAAAATCGCATTTCTTTATCTTTGAATATCAAATTCTGACCCTGGTGTAAAACTTCTGATTATGAGCCACTTTTTGAAAGAGCCTCGATAAAAAAATAAAATAATGAGTGAAAC
>JALZND010000565.1 GCA_030857845.1 Bacteroidota bacterium
ACTTACCCCTACAAAGCATAAAAGCGAAATAGCTAAAATTCCGAAAATTACACGATACCTAATAGGGTATTTAGGAATACATGAAAAGAAGATTAATGGGAAAATAATATAATACCAGAACTCATTTGCTAAGCTCCATAAAGAACCATTAGTGCCAAATGTAGGGAGAAGAATAGTTTGTAAAAAAATATATTTCCAATAAAAATTAATGAGGAAGAATTATTAATAGGGTCTACAGCAGGCATGTTAGAAAATGCTCCTGAATACAATTGTGTTCCACTAAAAAAGAGAAGCCCTAATTGATCTATGAAGGCTGTAAAAAAAAGAGCTGGAATTAAAACAACCCACAATCTGGTGATCCTATTTATGATATAGTCAGTGCCTGACCATTTGCCCTGTACATTAAGAGAATGAATGTTTTTGATTATGAAAAACCCACTTAAGGTAAAAAATATTATTACTGCTTCATGACCAAATCCAGTCATCATGTAAAATACATAAGCTAGCTTATCAGGTTCAACATTTTGAAAATCATCAAAAATTATTGATCTTAAATGAGATGATAAAACAACTAATGCAGACAAACCCCTTAAAAGGTCCAACCATAAATATTTAGAAGGATGATTATTTACTTCCATTTTTAAATAATCTAAGAACTATGTTCAATTGAAACTACGCATTTTACCTTGGAATAATTTTATTAAAGTTAAGCTACCAAATTGTAGTGATTTTTAAGAATTTTTACCCAGGTACAGATAAATATTATCTGTTTTCGAAGTAGCGGAATAAAACTTAAATAAAAAGTGTAAAAATTATCAATTTCTTACAGTTATAGATCATCAGAAATTATTAGGTATTAAAATTTTATCTGGAACTGTATACATGCATTATTTTTAATTAGGAAGGATGGTAAAAGCTAGTTTTTTTTAAAAAAAAATTATACTTAATTTTCTTTCACTGTTGCAGTAATTAAAGTAAATCAATAGGTGTTTTCCTTATAGTGAAAATAATTTATGATTTTAGGTGTTAATAAAATATATTTTTACCTGTAAAAATATGTTAAGAAATAGTAACTATTCAGGAGTCAATTTAGCGATAAGTTTCAGAGCATTAAACACATTTTGACCGTTTTTCAGAACGGTATCCATTACAGACCTGAGAACGGCAAAATCCACAGCACTTTCCTCACTGACAAACTGCCCTGAAATCTTTTGTTTGACCTTTAAGTTCCTAATAGCCCTTTCCGATGCATTGTTATCTGGGGGCACCTTTTCATGGAACAAAAACAGGAACAGGGAATCTTTGTTTTTGCGGAGCCTTTTAAGGAAAGGCTTTACTTTGGGAGGCAGTTCATTGATCTGGTGCCCGAGGAGTTTTTCCAGCTGCCCCACCAACCCGTCCCTCATTGGATTGTCCTTTGCGTAACAGGAAAGTCCGTCCTTCATCTTTAAGGCCTCACAAAAAAGTTTATTGAGCGTTTTTGCCCATGGGTCATCATAAAGTTGTACAAAGAAATTGAGGTCCCTTTGCAAATGGGCCAGGCACAACTGGTGTGCCTGTGCCGGGGTCTTTAATTGGGCTGCCAGGCAGTCGCTTATCAAGATACTTTCCGGAAGCCCGTTTGGGAACAAACGCTCTATTGCTTTAAACCCCCTGCTTTTATCCACTGTAATGAAGGTATTGAAAGGGTTTTGCCAGACCCAGAACCAGGCTTTGGCCCCATTGACTTTTGCTCCGGTCTCATCGGCACCCACTACCGGGGCCTTCTCGATGTTTTCTTTGATCCGTTGGTAGGCAGGGAGCGATTTTTGGGCCAGCCGCCTGACAGCGCTTACCAATCCCCCTTCACTGATGGAAATGCCAAATATGTCCCGGAAGCATTCTTTCATCCTTTGGTAGGGCAAATATTGCCTCACTGACAGATAGCCCGCCAAGCTTGTCACCCCTGGGCCATATTGTACAGGTGCCTTCACGTCTGGGGGGAAGGCACCCTTGGCAATTTTTCCACAACGGCAGACCTTGGCATAGGACCTGTGTTCGGTATAGATGGCATGGATCGGGGGAAGGTCCACTACTTGACGGCGTTCTGTCATCAGCGAGGGCACATGGCACAGGCCCTCCCCACATGCTTGGCAGTAGTGGGGCATGTGTTCAATGACCTCATCAGGGGTTTGTTCCATTTCCAGGGCATGGCCCTTATGTCCGGGCTGGCCCCCTCTTTTGCGCCCGCCCGTTTTTCTCAGGCCCTTGTTTTTAATTGCCCTGTGCGGGTCTTGTGAAGGTGGCAAAGAACTGTTGCCACTGTTTTTCTTTGATTTCAGTTCGGCGATTTCCTGTTCCAGCCCCTCAACTTTTTTGGTAAGCTCTTCTGCCTTTTTTATGAGGGCATCATTGCTGGCCAGAAGTGCCTGGACCATTTCAATCAGTTCTGCTTTGCTTAGT
>JALZND010000162.1 GCA_030857845.1 Bacteroidota bacterium
CTTTTTATTGATGTCGACAATCCCGTTAGGACTTATGTTTTTAATGTAGATGCCGGAGCAATTTACAAAATCCGTAAAGGATGTGAGTATTATAGTGAGCCTGAAGATATTTCCGAAGGAACATTCACCATAACAAAATTGGATCTGGAAGAGAAGGTATGGGCAGGGACTTTTGAGTTCACACTTAGAACAAAAGATTGCGAAACCTTAAATGTTACCGACGGTCGGTTTGACATAAGATCCCTTGATATATATCATAAACATTGTTAATTGCACCATAACTGTAAATATCATTTTACTATTCCCTTAATTTTTTATAACAATTTAACTATTTCTACATGTCAAAATTTATACCGCTTTTAAAGGGGCTGGCTTTGCTTTGCGCTTTGCTTTCATTCTCAATATCTAATTTATCTGCATAAGCGACAGTAACTATATAGTTATGGAACACCATTAATTAATAGAATATTTGCTCAAATCCGAAGAATATTAAAAATTATTCAAATTTAACGGTAATAGTAATTTGAGTTCGACTCTCAAAAACCGGCACCCCAAGCCCTGCGGGCTTGAACCCGAATAGCCCGTGATAACGGGCAATGTAAAAAAATTACAGCCATAACCACGGAGTGGTTGAACAATGCATTGTAACAGATATTTTTCCTCTAATTGAATATTGTATTCTTCCAATAAACGCAATTACTCCTCCCTGAAAGAAATATTTCGATGATATACTTCTTAATTCTTTGCATATTCAATCAATAGGCCTTTTTCTCTTACTCTTTACGTAAAAGCACCATAACCATGTTGCCACCCTTTAAATTTGGGGAATAAATCATTCTCCTTTATGTAATTTGACGAGCCTAATTTTATATCCTTTAAAAACGATGCAAATGACACTGTTGGATGTAAAAAAGTGAGGAGATGTATGTGATCTACAAGCCAATAATTTGGTATGATGGTACTTCTTGTTCTTCAAAAAACCCAATCTTATACATTTTATTCCCAGAAATCAATTGCCGGAAGACAAATTTTTTACGTTCAACCCTTTTGAGGGTTGTAATGGTGATTTCGTTTGTCTATTCGGGTTAAAGCCCTTCAGGCTTTTGTAGTAATGGTATCAGCAGCGGCGATTTAATCTAAATTGGACTATACCTGATAACCACCCTTCGGGTTAATAGATCCCAATATAAAAATAAACATAATTGACCACTATGTAGCCATTCTGTTTTTATAGCTGGTTTTTTTGGTAAGGAGCAATAAGCTGCTATTGTAGTAATTATATTTATGAGAAATTTATTTTCGCTCCTGTGCTCAGGTTGACAAATATTATACCTTTCATCATTATAATAGTTATTGAAGGGTCAATTCCCCTGTTAACTCCATAACTAAGCCATTGCTTTAAAATACAGGGCTCCTGAATTAGTATCGAATGAAGTAAAAAAATACCACAGCAATTTTTAAAAATGGTAAAAGAAGCAAACAAAAAGCTTTAATCTTCTGGGTAAGGGATGTATAGGAATTTTGTAAATTCAGGCTCAACTACAAAAAGACAGCAAAATTCATCAGGATCTTTATAGGTTGCTTTAAAGTTATCAACTTTGTCTTCTACGATCAGCTTTCTTTGAATAAATTCATCCAGGTAAGTTACCCGGTAGTGCCAATCAGTATTGAGCTCACTTCTTCCTATCAAAAGATTTCCAATAGGGATTTCCAACTTTGCTATTGGAAATATGGGAAAATCAGAAAAGCCCCTCTTTCGAATTTGATATGACGCTTCTTTTAAAGTATCGGTAACTTTCAGAAAATCTGCCGTAATAGTTCCTAAATATTTTCCATTCAGTTCAGGATCGTTGTTCATTTTATTTTCTTATTTTCAAACATATTATTCTATAAAAAAATCAGCCCAACCCCATCATCATCAATAATTCAACATTCATAATTCAACATTCCACACATTCACCATTCACCATTCACCATTCATAATTCATCATTCTATCATTCTATCATTCTATCATTCTATCATTCTATCATTCTATCATTCTATCATTCTATCACTCATCATTCATCTTCTCCCCTCAAACGCAGCAGCACGATATTTTCCACATGCTGTGTATGGGGGAACATATCCACCGGCTGCACTTTCAACACCTTGTATTTTTGGTCTAATAATGCAAGGTCACGTGCTTGTGTAGCAGGATTGCAACTAATATAAACAATTTTTGGGGCCTTTATCTTTAGAAGCATTTCCACAACATTGACATGCATACCAGCCCTTGGAGGGTCTGTGATGACCACATCAGGCTGTCCGTGTTGATTTATTAAAGTATCGTTCAACAAGTCCTGAATATCGCCAGCATAAAAAACTGTATTGTTGATATTATTGATTTGTGAGTTGACAATTGCGTCGTCAATAGCTTCCGGCACATATTCAAGCCCAATAACCTTAAGCGCATTCTTGGCAACGAAATTTGCTATAGTGCCAGTGCCAGTATAAAGGTCATATACAATTTCTTGTCCGGTAAGCCCAGCAAAATCCCTCGCTATGCGATAAAGCTCATAAGCTTGCAAGGCATTGGTTTGGAAAAATGATTTAGGGCCAATCCGGAATTGGAGCCCTTCCATTTCTTCAGTGATATAAGGTTTGCCTGCATATGTTATGACTGGCAGGTCATGGAAAATCTCATTCTTTTTTGTATTTACAATGTATAAGAGGGATGAAATCTCAGGAAACCTTTTTTCCAGGAACCCCATTAAGTTTTCTATTTCAACATCATCCTGATAGGCAAATTGTACTATCACCATTATTTCCCCTGAAGTGGTATTGCGGATAATCAGGTTCCTTAAAAAACCTGTTTGCTCTACCATATCAAAAAAAGATAAATTATGGGCTTCTGCATATCCCCTTACCTGTACGCGTATGGTGTTGGACGGGTCTGGCTGCAAATGACAATGCTCTACATTGATTATTTTGTCAAATCTTTTTGGGATATGGAAGCCAAGGGCATTCCTGCTTAATTTTCCCTCAGATTTTATTTCTTCAGTGGTAAGCCAGCGTTTATTTGAAAAGGTAAATTCCAGTTTGTTCCTATAATAGCGGTCTTGAGGCGATGCTAAAATAGGATTTATTTCCGGCAGTGCTACTTTGGCAATGCGTTCCAAATTGTCGATTACTTGCTGCCTTTTATATTCAAGTTGCGTGTCATAATTTATATGCTGCCATTTGCATCCTCCACATACTTTAAAATGGGCGCAAAAGGGCAGTTGGCGAAAAGGGGAATATTCATGGAATTTCAAAGGCTTTGCTTCCATAAAACTTTTCTTTTTATTGGTCACAAGCAGGTCTGCCACATCACCAGGAGCAACTCCTTCCACAAATATTACCTGGTTGTCATACCTTGCTACGCATTTTCCTTCTGCTGCTACATTACCAATCGACACTTTTTCAAGTATAAAATTTTGGTTTTTTCTGTTATTCCTGCCCATAATCATGCAAAATTACAAATTATTTTGCGGCTTGTATAAAATTTAAAAATTATAATTATATTTAAAGATGCGTCGCTTTTTAACATTAATATTACCTCTATTTTTTCTATTTAGTTCAAGGTTGTTTGCTACACATATAGTAGGAGGTGAATTTGAGCTAATCCATGTAAGTGGTTACACTTATAACTTAAAACTGAACCAATACTTTGATCATATCCATGGAAACCCTGGTGCGGAAGATCAATATGTTTTGGCAATCATATATAGCAAGAAGGATGACTCTTTTATCTCTTATGCCCAACTTGTAAATGTACATTCAGAATTTGTTCCTTATACAAACCCTTTATGTAATAACAATAGCATCAACCTTCAAACAAGGAAAATTGTATATGAAACTGAAATATACCTGTATGCTAATATATATAATGATCCTGAGGGTTATTATATAGTTTGGGAGAGATGTTGCAGAAACGGTATAATTACGAATATAAGAGAACCCGAAAATAGCGGCATGACCTTTTACCTTGAGTTTCCTCCGGTTGTAAAAAACAATAAACCATTTATTAATTCATCCCCAATCCTTTTTCCTCCACTAAGCGATTACGCGGTGGTAAACCAATTGTATTACGTAGATTTTGGAGGGGTTGACCCAGATGGTGATTCGTTGGTCTATACTTTGGAGGTGCCTTTACGGGGAAACAGCAGTCCTGAAGAACCTGTAGTTAATGGCATTCCTGCACCATACCGAAAAATATCGTGGCAGTTTGGGTACAATATTGCAAATGTCATTCCGGGCCCTGTTCCTTTAAATATTGATAAAAAAGGAAACATTACCGTTGTGCCTGGCCGGCCTGGATTATATGTATTTTCAGTAAAATGTGAAGAATTTAGGGAAAATGTGAAAATTGGTGAGGTGATCAGAGATTTTCAATTGCTGGTTGTGGAATTGGACGTAGGACAAAAACCTAAAATCCAGGCTGCCAACCCGGCAAAAAATACTTTATATAGTGATGGTGAAATTTTGAAATTTGGCATTGATGATTTAAAGTGTTTTGAATTAAGGATCACAGACCCTGACAGAAATGAAAGAATAAAGGTAAAGGCAGTACCAGTAAATTTTTCGGCCGATTTGAGCCAGATTTTCTCAGAAACAAATGGCATCATCAAAGATATAAATGATACTCTGAAAATCCCTGTCTGTCTTCCAAATTGCTCATATACCCAAGATGAGCCATTTTTTATAGATTTTATTGCCATGGATGATGCTTGTAGCCTGCCATTAATGGATACAGTTCGGCTAGGGTTTTTAATAGAACCTAAAGAAAATCAAAATCCAATATTCATCAAGCCTATTCAGGAAACAATTCGGGCAGAAGTAATATCAGGGGAAACATTTGAACTTGAGCTTTCTGGAATTGACTATGATGGAGACCTCATGAAAATGACCATGCAGCCTCAAGGATTTGAAATGCAAAATTACGGCATGACTTTTCAGGAAATATACAGTCACCCAGGTGATATAAATGCCATCTTTAATTTTAACCCGGATTGTAATTACATAGACTTTTCCTCGAGGTCAAAATTTATTTTATACATCCTTTTACAAGACTTAACAGAATGTAATGAGAGTGGTGCGGACCTATTGAAGCTGGAGCTGAACGTAAAATTCCCTGAAGAAAATCCTCCGGAAATTTCTACTGACCTGGAAGATTTAACAATAACCACCCTTCCGGGAGAAGTGGTAACATTCAATGTTTTTGGAAAAGACCTAGATAATGATATCATTAACTTAGTTGGCTTTGGAGCGGATTTTGACTTTAAAGAGCATAATATGCATTTTGAAGATAAAACGGGAAGAGGCACTCTCAGCTCTTTGTTTAGCTGGAGTACAGAGTGCAGTAATTTGAGGAAAAAAGATGAATATTTATTGAACTTTGTAGTGGACGACAGAGGTGCCTGTAAACTTTCAAACTATGACACCCTAAAGGTCAGGATAAAAATCATGGTACCTGAAAATGAAGCTCCCATAGCTGCAATTGACGATATTTCTGTCCCTGTATTTCAGGCAACTGCTGGTGAAAAGTTGAAATTCACTGTAATTGGGTTTGATACAGATAAGGATTCTATAGAACTTCGGATGGTTCGCCATCCACAAGCGGAGTACCTGGAATATCAATTTGAACCAGTAAGGGGCAAAGGGAGGGTAAACTCATTATTTCAATGGACTCCAGAATGTTCATTGTTTAGGGAAGGTTCCAATGATGTTTCCTATAATTTCAAGTTTGTTGTTACAGACCTGAAATGTTTAAATTCTAAATCCGACACCATTTCAGTAACAGTTAATGTTGAAAACCTACTTTTTACCTTAGATGAATTTATTCCTTACAATGTTTTTACTCCCAACGATGATCAGGTAAATGATTTTTTTGAAATCGATAACCTTCCTCCTGATAATTGCGAAAACCAATTCCTGGGAATTTCAATTTTCAACCGATGGGGAAAGCTGGTGTTCGAGGATACCAGAAGGGATTTTCGATGGGATGGAAATGGTTTCAGTACAGGTGTTTATTACTACCTGCTGAAATATAGTAATTATGATTATAAAGGCACCGTTTCCATCCTATACTAAGAAAAAGAAACAGGGGAATGATAAATGTTTAGGTAAAATTCCTCTATTATATTTAATTGTTCCGGCACTTAATTTTTTAAATACTGAAGTTTCGCTCAAAGCTTAAAAAGAAGAGCGTACATAAAACTAGCTACTAACCAAATGGAGTTCTATTTAATGTTTCCATATTGTGACCCTGAAAGTGTCGCATATTAAAAGGCGGGAGTTTTGGCGGTTTTTTTGCCCTTTAAAGCAAAAAAAGTGACAAAAAATCATTTGCGAAACATAAGTTAAATATTCTTAGCCAATTTTTAAAATCCTATCCCAATCCGTACCCCATTTCTTGAAGGTATAGTTGCAGTATTTAAAGCAGCATTGGGTATAAAGTTGGTATAATAGTCTATCCGGCCAATTTTAAAAATATGTTCTATTCCTGCACCTACCTCTATATAATGTGGCAATTCAGACGTTTTAAGATAATTTACAGCTGTTACCGCTTGCCATTTTAGCTTCCTCACCAAGGGGATGAGGTTAAAGATAAAACCATTGAAGTGATGTTCATAATGGCCCTGTAACCAAGATTTGTTGGTACTGAACAAATAATAATCCAAGAGTTGAAATTGGTTGTTAAAGTTGCTGAAAAGGGTCCTGTTGCCATTGAAATGATTAAAATCTACAAATGACATACTTCTCCTCCTGGCAAAGGCGCCCGCCGTTATATAAAATTTTGAACTTCCCAGCAGCTTTAAGTCCATATCATGTGCAATGTTCATAGATACCTGGTCATAATCAGTATATGCATCAAAAACAGGTATTCCTTTTTTATAGCTTAAAATTATAGTGGGGTATTTGTTCCCCACAATTACTTTTTGGTTTGGGCGGCTTATAAATTTTTGTGCAAAGCGCAACCGCAGGGATACTCCAACGGATAAAGCCCTATGCCTATCAAATCGGGTATCGTTGATGGATACATTTTCTGGGAAATTGGGAGTAAAAGTTGAGCTTGAAATACTATTTTCTACATGTCCCTCAAAATTTTCCAATGGTCGCCTATCCGCATATTCTACATTCGCTGTAGCCATAACTCCGTTAAAAAGCTCAATGCGGTGCTTGTAAGCTATAAAATCTTTTCCATACAGTTTCATAAAATTTCGTCCCATAATCAAGGTGTAAACCGTATTTAAAAAAGGATGAATGGGTTCCACTCCATTATATTGATCAATATATCTGCCTATTGTAAAAGCCCCATAGCTAAATTTCATAGGGTTGTAATAATAAAGGGCTTCTACTTGCGCATTGAACCGATTGTTCATAAAGCCATACCTTAGGGTAGGGGTTACCCTAAAAAAAGTATTGTTTTTATAATCCTTTAAAAATTGAACTTTTAAAGTTGAGGCAAAACCTTCCACTGTATTGTATTGAAATATCCTTATGGCAGGTTCAAAGATTATTGAAGTTTGTTTAAAGCTAATTTGGTACACATATCCTGAAATAAAAATGGGGCCAACCTTGGGTTTGTTATGCTTTCTATCAATTGAATCTGAAAAGGGCTTTGATTTTTTTAATATGCTTATGCTGTCTTTTTCCAGGTAATCTTTTTGCTCAATATGGGTCAAAGGAACAGGCCTTGATTTTTCCCAATACAGGGAATCTTGTTGATTTGATACTTCTTTAATTGAAAGGATTTCATTGGAAAAGTATCGGGCCGGGAAATTGGGCCGTATATCATAATCAGAGTGAATCCCAATGAAATATCCATTCCCTTCAAATCCAAACGCTTTAAAATTGAAGTTG
>JALZND010000163.1 GCA_030857845.1 Bacteroidota bacterium
CGCCTTCGCAGTTATGTGCCGGTACCAAAGCTAGATTTACAAGCTATTGAGGCAGCTGCAGATTTAATAAATGCTGCAAAAAAACCCCTGCTTCTTGTTGGTCATGGTGTTTTGATTTCAAAAGCGCAAAAAGAATTACTGAGCTTGATGGAAAAAGCTGGCCTGCCTGCTGGTTGGACAGTAATGGGACTTTCTGCTATGCCCACCGACCACCCATTGAACGTGGGCATGCTAGGGATGCATGGAAATTATGGCCCAAATATAAAAACCAATGAATGCGACCTTTTAATTGCAGTTGGTATGCGATTTGACGACAGGGTAACGGGTGACCTTACAAAATACGCCAAACAAGCAAAGATCATTCATATTGAAATTGATCCGGCCGAAATAGATAAAAACGTAAAGACAGATGTTGCGATTAACGCCGATGCGAAGGAAGCACTTGCTGCTTTACTTTCAAAAGTAGATTCAAAAAAGCATGAGGATTGGCTAGCGGAATTCAGGGCTTGCGATAAAATAGAAACAGAAAAGGTTACAAAAAATGAATTATTCCCTACATCTGGTGGATTGAAGATGGGCGAAGTGGTAAGGAATATTTCAGAAATCACAAAAGGAGAAGCTATAATAGTTACTGATGTGGGCCAGCACCAAATGATTACCAGCAGGTACTACAATTTCAAATCAACCCGTACAAATGTGACATCTGGTGGTTTGGGGACCATGGGTTTTGCCCTTCCTGCAGCTATGGGGGCGCAATTGGGCGAGCCTGACAGAACTACAGTTGCGGTAATCGGTGATGGAGGAATCCAAATGACCATTCAAGAGCTTGGCACTATCTTCCAATATAAGATCCCTGTTAAAATTGTGATCCTAAACAATAATTTCCTGGGCATGGTAAGGCAGTGGCAGCAAATGTTTTATGAAAAAAGATATTCATTCACGGAGATGGTGAACCCTGATTTTGTGGCAATTGCCAAGGGATATTATATCGAATCGGCAAAAGTAACCGATAGGAATAACCTGGTAGAAGCAATAGAAACCATGGTAAACCACAAAGGTCCGTACTTACTTGAGGTTGTGGTCGAAAAAGAAGAAAACGTGTTTCCAATGGTGCCTTCAGGTGCTTCAGTCTCAAGTATTCGATTAGAATAACAAACTTTAACCATGGCAGAAGAATTAAACAACAATCAGAATAGTACGGAGCGCTTTTTTACTATTTCAGTATTGACAGAAAATAAAAGTGGCTTACTTAATGGTGTGACTATTATATTTACACGCCGAAAGATCAATATTGAAAGCATCAATGTTTCCGAATCGGAAGTAGAAGGCGTAAGCCGCTATACTATTGTCATAAAGACAACCCAGCAAAAAGCGGAAAACATTGTAAAACAGATTAGAAAGCTGATAGAAGTCCTTGGCGCATTTTTATATGAAGTAGAAAACACTTATTTCCAGGAGATGGCACTTTATAAAGTCCCTACTGAAATCTTTATGAATGGCAACACCATTGAGAAAATAGTAAGGGACAACTTTGCCCGTATCCTGGTAATTGAGAGAGACCATATCATCATTGAAAAAACCGGCCATACCGATGAGATCAAGAGATTATTCGACATGCTCAAACCTTATGGCATTTTGGAATTTGTGAAATCTGCAAGGATCTCCATTTCCAAATCAAAGAGAAAAACCGAAACCTTTTTACAAGAGCTTGAAGAGGCAAGTTCAAATTCAATAACCAATAAAAACTAAACACATGGCAAAATTAAACTTTGGCGGAGTAGAAGAAAATGTAGTTACCAGGGATGAATTTCCTTTGGAAAAAGCTCGGCAAACGTTACAAAACGAAACAATTGCAGTTTTAGGTTATGGCGTACAAGGCCCCGGACAAGCCTTAAACCTAAGGGACAATGGCTTTAACGTAATAGTTGGCCAAAGAAAAGACTCTAAAACCTGGGACAAAGCTGTAAAAGACGGATGGGTAGAAGGGAAAACTTTATTTTCTATCGAAGAAGCCTGCGAAAGAGGATCAGTCCTTCAATTTTTACTTTCAGATGCTGGGCAAATTGCCATTTGGCCCACAGTAAAAAGTTATTTAAAAGAAGGCAAAACCCTGTACTTCAGCCATGGATTTGGCATAACTTTTAAAGAAAAAACAGGTATTATCCCTCCAGACAATGTGGATGTTATCTTGGTTGCACCTAAAGGTTCTGGCACAAGCTTAAGAAGGATGTTCCAACAAGGCAAAGGATTGAACTCAAGTTTTGCAGTGTTCCAGGATGCCACAGGCAAAGCCAGGGACAAAGCTGTGGCTTTAGGTATTGGCGTAGGCTCTGGATATTTATTTGAAACAACTTTCCAGAAAGAAGTTTACAGTGACCTTACAGGTGAAAGAGGAACTTTGATGGGCGCTTTAGCGGGTATCCTTGAAGCTCAATATAACTTGCTCAGAAAAAGAGGGCATTCCCCAAGTGAATCATTTAATGAAACAGTAGAAGAACTTACTGAAAGCTTAATCCTTTTAGTGGCTGAAAATGGCATGGACTGGATGTACGCAAACTGCTCTACTACTGCACAAAGAGGTGCTTTGGACTGGAGGCATAAATTCCGTAAAGCCGTTGAGCCTGTATTTGAAGAATTATACAATAGTGTTGCAACTGGACAGGAAGCCCAAAGATCTATTGACACCAACAGCCAGGCTGATTACCGCGAAAAACTTGAAGAGGAACTGAAAGAAATCAGGGAATCTGAAATGTGGCAAGCTGGAGCCCAAGTTAGGAAATTAAGGCCACAAAATAATTAATAATGCGAAATCCAATTATTTTGCTAAAGGGTTTAGGGTTATTGTTTAACCTTAAACCCTGATTAGCCCTTCCAAATAACCTCCAATTAAAGGTGCTCTTTTGCACTTTATTTTTACAGAAAAAATTATAAATAAATGATCAAAGTGGCAGAACATAAGGCGCAATTACCTTCATTTGATGAAATACTTATTGCCAGGGAAAATTTAAAGCCTGTTGTTACCCATACCCCTTTGATGAACAACATCAACCTCTCCTATAAATATAATGCAAATATACAATTGAAGAGGGAGGACCTACAGGTAGTACGTTCGTACAAAATCAGGGGTGCCTACAACTTTATGAAAAGCCTTCCTGAAGAAGCCCTTACAAATGGTGTGGTATGTGCAAGTGCAGGAAACCATGCCCAGGGTGTTGCTTTTTCCTGTCAAAAGCTCAGGGTACATGGAACGATATTCATGCCCCACACCACTCCTTCGCAAAAAGTAAAGCAAGTGAAAATGTTTGGGCGAGAATTTGTTGAAGTAAAACTTGTAGGCGATACCTTCGACGATGCCTATTTAGAAGCAAAAAATTATGGCCACGATTTTAACAAAGTGTTCATACATCCCTTTGATGACCCAAAAGTTATTGAGGGCCAAGGCACTGTTGGCCTTGAAATCCTGGAAGATACTGCGGAAAAAATCGATTACCTATTTTTGCCCATAGGTGGCGGAGGGTTAGCCGCCGGTGTTGCAACTGTTTTCAATAAATTAAGCCCGGAAACCAAAATAATAGGCGTAGAACCTTTAGGGGCTCCTGCCATGAAAAATTCTATTGAAATAGGGGTTAACACTTCTTTGGCTGAAATAGATAAATTTGTAGATGGCGCTGCAGTAAAAAGAGTAGGTGACATTACATTTCAGGTTTGCCAAAAACTGCTTCATACCATTATAGCTGTTCCTGAAGGTAAAATATGCACGACCATATTAAAACTTTACAATGAAGAAGCCATCGTTGCCGAGCCGGCTGGCGCACTTACCATAGCCGCTCTCGACTTCTATAAAGATGAAATCAAAGGGAAAAATGTAGTTTGTGTGGTAAGCGGGTCCAACAATGATATAACAAGGACTGAAGAAATCAAGGAAAGGTCCTTGCTGTACGAAGGTTTAAAACATTATTTTATCATCAGGTTTCCACAAAGATCTGGGGCATTGCGTGAGTTTTTAAATGAAGTGTTGAGCCCTACAGACGATATTGCTCATTTTGAATATTCAAAAAAGAACAGCCGGGAAAAAGGGCCCGCTTTGGTAGGCATTGAACTACAACAACGGGAAGATTTTGAAAAATTGATCCATAGGTTGGATAAAAAAGGCTTTCCTTATGAATACCTAAATGACCAACAGAATTTGTTCCAATATTTGATTTAAGTAGCAAAAAAATAAAAGCCTTTTTGGATTGTGATCTTGAATCCTTTTTCAATCGTTCAAATTTATAAAGCACAAACTGGATTAGCTGAATTTTGTAATCCTGAACAGTGAACTGCTAATTCCAGAACTGCGAATTTGTTTTAAAATGTTTTTACCATCCTAAACCTTTTTGCGCTTTTTATATTAGTAATATTCTTCCTTGTCCCTATCAGGAATATTGGATTTTTTGGTTTCGCAGCATTTTCACTCAGCTTATTCATTGTGCTGCAAATCAGCTCCCTATACATGGGAGGAGACTTTATTGATTATAAATATTTCGCTCATTTCAACAGGTATGATATTTGGGCAATGAAGCACCTTTATCTAATACCGGCAAAATTTTTAGCGGTGATTTTAATACCACTGCCGTTTTTTCTGTATTGGTTAAAAAAAAGGTTATATTATCAAGGCTCTATTCAATTAAAATCTTAAGATATTCAATAATTGTTGGCTCAATAATTATCATTAGCTTGAACTTTGGAATAATAAATAATATTTATGTCATCCTGAAAATATTGACCTCGAGGGACACTCCATTTGAAATGGCCTTACAAGATTTAAATATTAAAAATTATATCTCGTCAGCTGAGATAGATGCTGAAGCAGGAAAGAACATTATTATAATTACCTTAGAGTCTTTAGAAAGAGGTTATTTAAGTTAAGCTAAGACCCAGCTGACGCCTAATTTTCAAGCATTGGCCAATAGGTGGGATTTTTACGAAATGAAGCAAACTGCGGGCAGTGGATGGACAAGTGCTTCATTATATACATCTTTAACAGGTTTGCCATCTTATTTTAAAGGTGATGGAAATTCACATTTTCAGGAAGCTTATGACAGCAACATTGCAGGATTAGGTCAAGTTTTTAAGAAGTTGCGCTATAACATGACATTTTTAAATAATACATAATGAGATATTACCAACTAGACTTCCTGAGAGGTTTAATGCTTATCATAATGACAATTGATCATTTGGAAAGTCCATTCTATAAAATCACATTTTCACCTTTCGGTTTTTTTTCATCTGCTTTAGGATTTGTTTTTCTTTCAGGAATTGTAGCGGGGATTGTAGCACAGAAAAACGAAAAAAAACCTTTTAATCAATTGGTGAAAACATTTCAAAAACGTGCTTTTACAATTTACAAATATCACATCATAATATATTTAATATTATATTCTATTGGACTATACTTTTATTTTCAAGGGATAAAAATATCTTCTTTCAATAGCTTTAGTTTGGATGGCCCTATTATCATAAAACTTTTACTAGGAGCATTATTAATTAATCAGCCTCGTTTTCTAGATATTTTACCAATGTATTTTTGGTTCATACTGATGCTTCCCCTAGTTGTTAAACTGGTAAAACAAGGAAAGGCCTTGCTTTTATTTATTTTCAGTGGAACCGTTTATCTTCTTGCCCAATATTTTAATTCTTTTCAATTACAAATGGATTTAAGCAAGCGTTCCTATATTGAATTGGGTTACTTTGACATCTTTGCTTGGCAGTTCATTTTCATCTTAGGGATTATTCTCGGAATGTTTTATGAAATGGGGAGTCTTCATTTTCTGAAGAATAAGAAGATAATGATTGCAGCTGCTATTTTAATATTGTTTTCGACTATGGTAAGAAGGACAACCTTATTAGATCTTGATTCTGGTTATGGGCTTCTTTTTTCTGATTTTGTAAGATATGGTCTGAGCGATTTTGGTAAATTGAAAATATTACACTTTCTTAATTTCTCCATCTTCACTGTATTGATATTTAATTTAATTCAATTTAAATTCATTAATCTTTCAAATAAATGGGTTAATCTTTTAGGTCAAAATTCTTTACAGGTTTTTTCCTTGCATATTTTCCTTGTTTATATAGGTATTATACTCAAGGAATATTTAAAAAAGTCGATTTTAGAGTCATCTTTTGTGATAATAGATCTTCTCATTACTATATTAAGTGTATTCATTCTATTTCTTTTTGTTCACTATCGTTTTAATAAAACACTGAAAGTTAGTCTTGTTCCTAATAAAGTATAATATGTTAATTAAATATCATTTCTTACCTAAGAAATAATATTACAATATAGAATTCCAATCACCCCCAAACAGTACCTAGATCATTAATTAGGGCTCTTTAAGAATTATTCATGCTTTCAACTTAGTAATTCAAATAACTTATTTTGCAAAAATTATCGGTTTTATTTTATTTAAAAAATTAAAAATTAATACTTATTTTTATGGTAAAAAATTATATTAACCAATGTGTGGAAATGTCGGCTATTTGGGGGGCATTGATTTTTGAGCCGGGATTCCCATTTATTATGTTTTCAAAAAATCAGGTTTACAGGCATTATAGTTGGTTTGACGTTTCATTTGATGCTTCACTTCATCTACATTATGGCATTTACAGCTTTTCTGCCTTAATGATGGCCAAGTATTTTCTTTTTGTTCCTGAAGATTTTCCCAATGACTTTGAAAAGTTAAGAAAACAATTAATATCAAAATGGAATAATACTTCATTAGTGATCCGTTCTTTATAAGTATTTGTTTTTTATTGGGCTCTGTAGTCATATTTTTTGTTCTTAAGATAAAAGTCTATTTAACTGGTGTATTATACTGGTATGCTTGATGCATCTTGATAATTGGAGTTTCTATACATATTTACAGAAATAGAATTAAAGAAGGTAAAGATTTTCAATTCTAATATGTTCCATTCAAATTATCAGTTATTATATGTATTTCCCTTAATAAATCTGTTTAATGGTAAGAATCCTTATTTATGCTTAAAGACTCAATCAAGTTTTTCTATGTTCACTAACCTTAGAACGGAAGGAGGTATAACAAACCATCATTTCATTCCGAATACTATACGACTTACAAACCTTCAGGAGGATCTAGTATCTATAATTGAAACTAATTCCTGAAAAATTGAAAATCTTTGTAATAGGGATAAGCATATTGCCTTTTTTGAATTTAGACAAGCAACAAATAAAATTAAACATGATTTTTACGTGAAATATGAAAGGAATGGTATAGAACAGATTGTACAAGTAGAAAATGGTAAAGTAAATTTTCCTGAAATAATGATTCCACATTCTGTTTTAACAGAAAAATTTGTGTTCTTTAGAAATATTGATAATGGTCCCTGTTTATGTAAGCATTAGAATAAGAATCGCAAATATTCAGTATGTTGAAATGAGGATTTTTTTGCTAAGGCTCTGCATTTGTAATTGATAAGGATTCGTAAATAAATGAAAGGATTAGTCCAATTTCATTTCATCGATTCTCATACTAATAAAATAATCATCCTATCTAATCAGATTTCTCATCTATTAAAATTTCTTTTTCAAGAAATTTAAATTCCAATGATTTGGCATTTTCAAAATGTTATGCCTGAGTTATTATGAGCAGTGCGGGTGAATACTATAGAATTAGACAGGAAAGATTGAAGCTTAGTAAGTTTGGTGAAAGTCGGTTCAAAGAAATCGGCTGTTCGGGTTTTACTCAATAAGCCCCAACGCTCATTAAAATTGCCAGAACAACTGAAAAGAAGTTAGTTTTGCTATCCACTCACAATCAATTTACGAAAAAAATTAACTTTCTTCCGCCCTTTTTTAATTAAGTAAAATTATTATAAGGATT
>JALZND010000566.1 GCA_030857845.1 Bacteroidota bacterium
TGTTCTTAAAACAACCTGTGTAATATTAGTGCTTATTTCAGGAAAAACACCATACCACTTTATAAAAAAATCTATCCCTTAATTTTAAAAGAATCATTTATAATCTGAAAAAACCTCCTGGGCCAAATTTAATGCAGCTGATAAACTTGATTTATCCAATTTTAAATTATTACCTTTCCCTTCCAAAACTTCAATAATTTTTTCCGTTGCGATATTGCCCACAAGTTCATCATTGGCCATTGGACACCCACCATACCCATTAAGGGCTCCATCAAACCTTGTGCAACCGGCAAAATAAGCTGCTTCAACTTTATCTGCAGCTTTCTCTACTGTAGAATGTAGATGAACTCCTAATTCAATATCAGGAAAATGTTCTTTTACTTTGGTATAAAGCTGATAAACCTGAGCTACACTTGCTGTTCCGATTGTGTCTGCCAAAGAAAATATTTTAATACCAGAAGCTTTCAATTTTTCTATGTACTCCATCACAATTTCTTCACTGTAAGGATCCCCATATGGATTTCCAAAACCCATTGAAAGATAACAAACCATGTCCATTCCATTTATGGTGCAGATATTCTGGATACTGCCGGCTATTTCCAAGGCTTCCTGTGTAGATTTATTGGTATTCCTTAATTGAAAAGTATCTGACAATGAAAAAGGAAAACCGAGGTAGGAAATATGTGGAAATAAGGAAGCCTCTCTAGCGCCCCGTACATTTCCAACAATGATTAAGATTTTTGTATCAGACTCCTCCAAAATTAATCCTTCAAGCACAGCTGCAGTGTCCTGCATTTGTGGAACAGCTTTAGGAGAAACAAAGCTTCCACAATCCAATGTATGAAAACCTACTTTAAGAAGCTGATTTAAATAAGCTATCTTTATTTTTGTTGGGATGAAAGAAGAAATACCCTGCATGGCATCCCTTGGACATTCGATTATTGTCATAGTTAAGCAATTAGCATTAAGCGATTAGCTTTATTTTGAACGAATTTAATATATACGATTTATATTTTAAAGATTGAATACATCTTTTTAACAGAGCCAATAGTTATGCGCTTTAAATGATTAGCCTTGGATGTCTGCTAAAATATTAAAAATCTTCTACATTATTTCGTCTTTAAAATAAAGCTGCAGCTATTTTTTGGACGGATTCTGATTTTCCCATAGAATAATAATGGAGGCAGGGTACTCCATATTCTATTAATTCTTTAGATTGTTGAATCCCCCATTCTATACCTACCTGCCTGGCCTGCTCATTATTTTTGCAATTATCAATAGCTTCTGCAAGTTCTTCTGGTATATCAATATGAAAAAGACTAGGAAGCACATTAATTTGCCTTTTAGTAGTTATAGGTTTTAACCCAGGTATTATAGGCACATTAATTCCTTCCTCCCTGCATTTTTTTACAAAATCAAAAAATTTCTTATTGTCATAAAACATCTGGGTCACTATATATTCAGCTCCGAGGTCAATTTTCATCTTTAAAAACTTGATATCAGATTTTAAATTTGGAGCCTCAAAATGTTTTTCAGGATAAGCTGCAACACCAATACAAAAATTAGTCGGATAGGCATTTTGCAGGTCTTCATCAATATAAATCCCGTTGTTCATATTTTTTACCTGTTGCAACAATTCTGTTGCATAAGCATGTCCATTCTTTTCAGGAACAAAAGCGCTTTCTGATTTTATAGAATCCCCTCTTAAAACCAGCACATTGTCAATACCTAAAAAATTAAGATCTATTAATGCATTTTCAGTTTCTTCTTTTGTAAAACCTCCACAAATGATATGTGGTACAGCATCAACATTGTAACGGTTTTTAATTGCAGCACATATCCCCACGGTACCAGGCCTTTTTCGGGTTGCGATTTTTTCCAACAACCCATTGTCCCTGCTCTTATATATATATTCCTGACGATGATATGTAACATCAATAAAAGGGGGCTTAAACTCCATTAACGGATCAATATGGTCATAAAGGTTTTTGATGTTCTCTCCTTTTAGTGGAGGCAAAACTTCAAAAGAAAATAAAGTACTTTTTGCGTTCTTTAAATGCGCTGTTAATTTCATTTTTAGCTTTTAGCTTTTTAGTGATCAGCAATTAGCTTTTCGTTTGTAGGTAATGGTTTAATATATGATCAATAACAATCTTTTACATTCAATCTATTATTTATTAAATTTATATATAATAAAATTTTTAACTCCTGCGTCTGATTCCTTAAACATGAGTCAAAATAATGCCGTATCACTTTTGAACTTTAAACTTGAATAAATATTAGTTTTTAAACAGAAACTGTTTAACTTTTCACTTGAACAACTTCAACTTCTGAGGTATCTGCATCATAATTTAAGTTTGGTGAAAGCCATCTTTCAAGCTCTTTCACTGCCATATTTTTTCTTTCTGCTATATCCTGCACCTGGTCTTGTAATATC
>JALZND010000164.1 GCA_030857845.1 Bacteroidota bacterium
CTAAATGCACTTGATGAAAGGCTTGATGAGCGTACTTTTTTCAGGGCAAGCAGAAAACATGTGATCAACCTTAATTGGGTAGAAGGTATTGAACAATGGTTTAACGGAGGCCTAATGGTAAAATTAAAAGGAGGAGAAAAGGTAGAAGTAAGCCGTAGGCAAGCCGCACGATTTAAAGATATGATGAGTTTATGATAGCAGCTTAGTTTTGTGCCAGATGATTGGTATAAACCGGATGTCTTTGGTTGTATTTGACCAAAAACGAATGCTTATTCTTCCTTTTGTTCTTATCGGCATAAAATGCCGACAAAAGTTCAGGGTCATCTTGTATGTTTTCTTTAACTTTCTTTAAGGTAATTTTTTCAGTTTTGCATGTACTTGCCTTTATCATCCAATTTTCATGCTTAAAGTAATACATGCTGATGTTGCCAACATAAATGATTTCTGAGAAAATAAGGTTCCTTGATTTTTTTATAGTATTTGTTAAAAAAGATATGTCATTTTCATGAACTATAGAAAATCCTGAGTAAACATATGCTACACCTTTTACAGAAATACCCCAAATTTTTCTAAGGTCAAGTCTTACATAATCACCTTGATGATTTTTATAATATATTTCCCTGAACTGGCTTTCGTTAAATTTACCATACTTTGCCTCTGGCATTATACTTTCCTCAAATTTTATTGAAGGGGCATTAGAAAAATATTCTTCAGCAGAAAGATATATACCATCATTAAACCTAAAACGATTATCTAAAAATCCTTGGGCTTGACTTCTTAAATTAAGGGATAATAACAATAAAAGAAGAGGCAATAAAATAATGTGTGATTTCATATCAGGAATATATAACTGGCACCTTAAAATGTAATTTTCGAGAATCTAAGGTATCCACTTAAACAATATTCCAAAACAAGATAACAGGCAATTTCTTACATATTGTTTTTAATCAAAATATTATAAGCAAACAGGTAATATAAAGGGGGTGAATTGCGACCAATTGATTGTTTTACAATTAATTATGATTACAAAAAATAAAAATGGGATTTAAATTTTTTTGAGGAAAAACCAAATTTTGGTAAAAATTTTTGCGGGAGACTTTGATTATTTTAAAATTATTTACCTCTTACCAAGGCCATCAATTCATTTTCTATTTGCCATTCCCTTGCAAATTTCAACATGGCAATGGCTTCCATTTCCGAAATATAACCTTTGATATTATTAGCTTTCCAAACAATATCAAGATAGTATAACCTTTTTTCTTTCGGCATCTGCCCAATAGTATTGTTCAAGAAAACACGAGACCTTTCAAAAGCAGTTGCGTAATCTTCAGAAATAAATTTATATGTCCATGCAAGTTCTTCTTCACCCCCTAAGGAAACTGCGGTTTCATTCAGTATCTTCTTTTCTTCATCATCAAGGCCATGATAATGGAAAATTATTGACTCCAATAGTAAATGTGCTTTTTTTTCTTCGCTTTCCATAAACACTATTTACTTGTAAAAATAATAATTAATTTATTCATTTTCATAATTCATTTTTAAGCTGCATGATAATTTCAAACATAAAACACCAACCTGGTCTCATTATGAAGATTAAATCAGGTTTACAAAAAGATCAGAAGCTATTTTATCTGCCAATAATTTCCCTTTTGTAGTTAGAAATAAAACATTGGCTTCATATTTTCCATAGCCACTTAATACAATATTATTTATATATTCTTCATTTTTTTGAAAAATATTAACATCATAATCTTTAAATATCTTATTCAGGTCACATCCCCACCTGGTCCTTAAACTTGTCATAATATATTCATTGATGTTATCAGAGGTAGTTAAGTGATCCATTTCACAAGGTACAACACCAATTTCAATAGACTTAATATAATTGTTGTTGTGGCTTACATTAAATTGCCTGCTGTTTCCATTGTAAGAATGCGCCCCGGGACCAATCCCTAAATATTTTTCCTGACGCCAATAATTTGTATTGTGGAGTGAATATTTTCCTGGCTGGCAAAAATTAGAAATTTCATACTGTTCATACCCTTTATCGTTCAAAAAACATAATAAATGTTCAAATTGTTGTGCTGCATAATCATCATCTACATGGTTCATCAATCCCTTTTTCATCCACGCACCGAAAGTGGTTTTGGGTTCAATAGTCAGACAATAAGCAGAGATATGTTCAGGAAGCAGGTCACCGACCGTTTGCAGGTCTCTTTCCCATCCTTGATGCCCATTTGCTGCAATACCATATATAAGGTCAATACTTATGTTTTCAAAACCGGCTTTTCTCGCAAAGTTAACACATTCCAAAGCCTCTCTGCCTGTATGAACCCTGTTCAGGAATTTTAATGTCTCATTTGAAAAAGACTGAATCCCAATACTTAGCCGATTAAATCCCAACGATCTAAGGTTTTTTAGCTTGATATGATCAAGATCATCAGGATTGGCCTCCAGTGTTAGCTCTACATTTGGAACAACATTAAAAATAGAATATATTTTCACCAGTATCTGGGCCAATTCACTTTCGTTCAAAAGCGAAGGAGTGCCTCCTCCAAAATAAATTGTTTCAATGCTACAATTTTCAAGATATTGGCGTTGTAGGTGTAATTCCTGTTCTAAGGCAACAACCATCTTATCTTTTAAAGAAAGATTTGTACTAAAATGAAAATCACAATAATGGCAGGCTTGCCTGCAAAATGGTATATGAATGTATATGCCAGCCAAGGATTATTATTTATGTTAAAGTTTTGAATATAACGATAAGCAAATTTTGGTTATTGGCTTGGTTTATCTTTCTTTTATTTTTTTCTTCCTTTAAAATAAAAGCTCAAGATAAAAAGCCTGTCCTATTGATTGCTTCTGACAAAGACGAGCGGGCCCTTGGCAAGTATTTCAATCATAAAGCTATATTGGACTCTGCAAGTGCAATAAAACTTTCCAAAGATATCATTCACAGCCTTTTATCAAAAGGATACCTGACAGCAGCAATTGATAGTATAACCTTTTCTGAAAAAGAAATTATTATATACCCATGGATTGGCAACCAATATCAATGGGCAAAACTTGCAACAGGGAATTTAGACGATAGGAGTTTATCCCAGGCAGGTTTTAGAAAAAAACATTTTGAAAATAAGTTATTTTCATATCCCGAAATCTCATCAATATTTGATAAAATTTTGAAAAGTGCCGAAAGCCATGGCTATCCATTTGCATCCATTAGACTTGATTCCATTGCAATAGATCAAAACAGAATTACCGCACAAATTAACTTTCTGGAAGGCCCATATATTACTTTTGATTCATTGAGGGTCCATGGCAATTCTAAAATCAAAAAAAGATTTCTGGAAAATTATTTAAAAATTGTGCAGGGGCAGCCTTATGATGAAAAATCAATAAAGGAAATCAATTCAAAAATAAAAAGGTTGCCATACCTTAAGCTTTCAGAAGCTCCTCAAGTTACCTTTCAGAACAGTGAGGGAACGGTGCACTTATTTGTTGAAGATAAAAAAGTAAATCAGGTTGATGGCATAATTGGATTCTTTCCCAATGCAGGCAATGACAATAAATTATTGCTTACAGGACAATTTAATTTATTACTTCAAAACATATTTGGCAGCGGAAAAGCCCTGCACCTGGAATGGCAAAAAATAAAACCGCTTTCACAACTGCTTGATATTAGCTATTTTCATCCAAATTTACTTTCTTCTCCTATCAATGTTGGGGGCTCGTTTTATTTGCTTAAAGAAGACACTACGTTTTTAAACAGGGATGCAGGAATAAATTTTTCTGTAAATAAAGGACTGTACAGTGACGTCCGGTTATACACAAAAATAAGGACTGCAAATTTACTCTATGCAGCTCAATATAAAAACAACACCCACTTGCCGGATTATGCTGATTTTGTGTTACAAACCTATGGGGCAGGATACCAATGGAGCGACCTGGACGATATTTTTTTCCCGACGAAGGGGCTGCACTTAGATTTGGATGGTTCGGTCGGGAACAAAAAAATAATAAAAAACGGAAGCCTGCCTAGTGAATTGTATGAGGGTGTTCAAGAAAGGTCACTTCAGTTAAGCATGTCAGTTGAGGTATCAAAATATATCCCTGTTAAAAAGAGGGCAGTGATATTGGGTAGGCTCCGTGGAGGAATAATTCATAATGATCAGCTATTCCTTAATGATTTATTCAGGATTGGCGGCCTTAATTCCTTAAGGGGATTTAATGAAAATTTCTTTTTTGCATCGCAGTTTGCCACGGCAACTTGTGAAGTAAGAATGATGTTAGATCAGCAATCTTTTTTCCTTTTATTTGCAGATCAAGGCTTATTAAAATTTAATTTAGCAAACAATAAATATTATGACCGCCCTACTGGAATAGGATTAGGCTTCAATATAGCGCTTGAGGGAGGTATTTTCAACTTTATTTATGCCTTGGGTGGGTCGAATGCACAGCTAATGAACTTTCAAGGTTCTAAAATACATTTTGGTTACATAAGTCGATTTTAAACATTTTATGAATTGTTTTTGCAGAATTTAACCAATAAATTTACCTCCATAAGTTTCCGTCTTTTCTCTATGTTGGATATAATCCTATCAGTTGTCTGGTCATTTTTAATTGCAATTTTTGCCATACCATCTATTATTGATGTTTCTGGTAAAAAACGCTTGTTTGATCAGCCTAACCATAGAACTGTACATGAAAGGCTTACCCCGCGGTTAGGGGGCCTTGCGATATTTGCAGGATTTATGTCGGCAGTTACCATTTTTGGGGATATGACTGGAGGTGTGCAACAATTATTGGCAGGTTGCCTCATCATGTTTTTCATTGGTGTAAAGGATGATATTATTTCAGTGTCTGCATTCAAAAAATTTTTTGTACAGGTTTTGGCAGCAGGCATCGTAATGTTTATTGGGCAGGTAAGGATTTCAAATTTTCAAGGGCTCATGGGGATCTATGAGTTGGAGATGGGAATTAGTTATGGTTTTACCTTTCTGGTAATAATTGGTATAACAAATGCAATAAATCTTATTGACGGAATAGATGGACTCGCAGGAAGTATAATCCTTATTATTTCATTGACCTTTGGCATATATTTCTATTATTATGATGTGCCATATTCTTATGTTGCCTTCAGTCTTGCAGGTGCGGTGATAGGTTTTTTAAGGTATAACATATATAAGGCGAAAATTTTTATGGGTGATACTGGTTCGCTGTTGTGCGGCTTTATTATATCAGTAATGGCCATAGAATTTATAGAAATGAATTCGGTAGGAGCAGCACCTGCAATAGCAGTGGGCATTTTGATCATACCCATTTTCGACACTGTCAGGGTATTTAGCATAAGGATAATCAGTGGATTGTCACCTTTTCATCCCGACAAAAACCATATTCATCATAAACTCCTTTCATTTGACCTTTCCCATTTGTCAGTGGTATTGGCTTTGATATTACTAAATGTTGTGACAATTGTTGCCATGCTTTTCTATTCCCATTTAGGAAATACAAAGCTTTTGATCATTGTGGTCATTACAGGATTGACCATAAGCATCATGTTGGGTATGTTTAAGAAAAAGCATGTTTTAAAACATTAAGCCATTTGAATCCACCCGGCAACTCAAATATGATTCTTAATACTCCTGGAGTTAAAAATTTTTATCTTTTATTAATTTTCCTTTTATTCATATTGAAAGGGAATCACTGCCTGGCTGCACAGGAAAAAACACGAGGTGAGCATTTATTAATAAAAAATTTAAAAAATGACTTGCTGGTTTATGATGAAGATTTAAAAAATTACCTTCCTTTCATTTCAGGATCTGAACTTAAATTTCCTACCCTTAGCTATTATTGCAACTTAAGGTTATATGCAGGGAACAAAATCCAACATTGCCTCCCCAAAGGAAGCTCGATATTTATCGATCAAAAAATTATCGATTTTTTCCCGGAAACAGGATGTAAAATCCTTTCCATTGATAGTTTGTTAAATATCTATGAGAATGACACAGTATTCATCACCCTATACAATACCAATCTTGATACTAAAAACCTAGATGTATCCATTATTTCAGACAGGAAAGCATTAACAACTCAAATACAAAAATCTGATACCTTTTTTTTAGCGATATCAAGGGAATTCAATGAATTTAATGACTTCTTTATTATAGGGCTCATAATCTTAATGATTTTAATAACAGTATTATACAATGGGAACTTGAAATATTTCCTGGACTTTTATAATCTACCTCGGGCTTTATCAATTAAAATTAGAAAAGAAAATTATCTTTCGGTAAAAAATATTTCAGGTACTTACTTGCTGTTCCTAATTGTGCATAGTTTTCTTGTCGGGTTTGTTTCCATCATCTTAGTGCATTACAATAAAGACTTTCAAGACCTTTTGGAATTTGTAGAAACAAATACCTTTTGGGCAGCATCTTTAAGCTGGGTACAGATTTCACTTTTCATTTTTTTACTTTTCATATTAAAATATATACTTGTAAAAGGTATTTCACAGCTTTTTAATATTAAAAGTTTCAGCACGGTACATTATTTTGACTTTATAAGAATGTCGATAATCTTTTATCTTCTGTTGCTTATCATCTTGAGCATCCTTATGTTTTCATTTGGTTATGATGCACATTCCTGGTCACAACCCATACTTACCAGTATAATTATTTTTTTTATTGTCAGGATGGTAGTGTTATTTTTTAAATTATATAAATATGCTCCTTTTAGAAATCTGCATTTATTTTTGTACATTTGCAGCACGGAACTATTGCCTTTAATGGTAGGATTCAAAATCTTCATAAAGTAAGAGGTAAACGTTGTAAATCCGTTTGTAAAACTTGTAATCCAGATTAAACAATTGTAGGCTATATTGAATGAGCGGTGTTATGGCAAAAACAGCAAAGGAAAATCTTCATAAAGTAAAAAGTATTTTAGTTTCCCAACCCAAGCCCACTGATGATAAATCCCCCTATATTAGCTTGGCAGAAAAATTTAAGCTAAAAATTGATTTTAGGCCATTTATCCAGGTAGACCCAATCAATTATAAAGAGTTCAGAAAACAAAAAGTAGACATTCTGAACCATACTGCCATCATATTTACCAGCAGGCATGCTGTAGACCACTTTTTTAAATTATGTGCCGAAAGTAAAGTTGAAATCCCTGCAGATATGAAATACTTCTGCATTTCAGATCAAACCTCCAATTACCTCCAAAAATATATTGTTATCAGGAAGCGGAAGATATTTACAGGATCCAAAACTGCCAATGATTTAATAGAGATCCTCAAAAAGCATAAAAACGAAAAATATATCTTCCCTTGCTCCAATATTAGGAAAGATGATATACCTGTATTTCTTCAGGATAATGGATTTACGTTTACAGAAGCTATCATCTATAAAACTGTTGCCAGCGACCTTTCAGACCTTGCAAATGTAAATTACGACATCATTGCATTTTTTAGCCCTTCAGGAATAAATTCATTATTTGTAAACTTCCCAGATTTCAAACAAAATAATACCCGTATTGCTGCCTTTGGGCCTACTACAGCTAAAGCCGTGCGCGATGCAGGCCTAAGGTTGGATATTGAAGCCCCGCTCCCCAATGCACCTTCCATGACAGGCGCGTTGGAATTGTATATCAAAAAAGCAAATAGTGCATAAAATTATGTAATTTATCAAAGGATATTAGTTGAGTGTTTTTATACATTTTTATACAGCATCAACGTTGATTGCTATAATAAAAATATTATTATCTTTATAATTCTAATATTGTGAATTATTAATGATTTTATGATAAAGATATTCTACCCTTTTTTAATTATTGGCATCCTATTCTGTTCTGGTCCACTC
>JALZND010000567.1 GCA_030857845.1 Bacteroidota bacterium
CCTCCTGTAGGGAAAATGGCCAGCAAAGATTCATTCTTTAAGGCCGCTTCAACAGCCTTTTCCTGTAAAGGCACGCCGTCATACTCCCGAAAGGCAGTAAAGCCAAAGATCCTTTTCAAGCCCCTAACCGGATCAAAAGATTGATTACAAAAGTCACATCCTGTAAAACAGGGTTTGTTCCTCAACAGAAACATAATGTTTTCTATATCCGGGAAGTTCTTTAAAACCCATTTTGGCGTAATTGAATACTTGTCATTTACATTAATCAATGCCAATGCGTAAGCTAATGAAATAGGATTTTCCTTGATCAATACAGAAAGTGAGACAGAATCACAGATTTTCCCAAAGAAATAATTCTTGATGATTTGAGTTTCGGAAGAAGCGTCTTTATCAGTAAAATATCCGATACATGTAAAAAATGCTGCAAATTCTTTCCTGTCGTATAGGAGAAGAAAAAACAAATCCCTTAAAGCATCCGGCAAAGCATGAAATGCATTGACTTCCGCATAAAACAGGTCTTTTGCCTTTATGGCATCGTTTAATGGATTGTTATACCCGTCAGGGTCAAGCTTATCGTCTTTTACCAGGGCATGATAAGGCTTCTTAGGAAACAGCAGTGGCGATAGATATAAAGTATCGATACAGGCCTTCTCCTCCAAAAAGACCGCATTTTTTTGCAAGCTTTTTAAGTCATGGCGAAAAATATTGTGGCCACAAAAGTATTTGCTCCGACCTGCAAATTCTGAAAAAGAACGAAGTGAGGGATTATGAAAGCTTTTATTGGTTTCAGATAAAATACATCCTATATCCGCAATCTTGCTTCCCTCTTCAAAAACCTCAAGATCAAAAAAAGCTATAGTATCGATAAAGCAAATCTATTTTTAGAAAATTAATTTTTAATTATGAATAATCAAAGAAAAAAAATTAGGTAATGGGGGATGGGTTATTGGTAATGCCTAAAAAGCGATGACGGAAATATCAACATATTCAAGATGTAATTGCTATTCTAGATTCAGGTTAGTTAATAATATTGCACTAAAACAGAAAAACATATATCTTCATAACATGAAGATATTCCAATTCCTGACATTCTTTGCCATTATCTTTATTTCATGTAAAAACATTGAACCTTCCAATCCATCATTCAAAGCTTATATTGGTGCAACCATAATAGATGGTACAGGGGCTGATCCGATCCCTATTGGCGTATTGCTCATACAATACGGAAGAGTTGCTGCAATTGGAACCCAAAAAGAAATTAAGATTCCGGAAAACACGCTGGTAAAGGAAGTCGCCGGCAAATTTATTACGCCTGGTTTCATCAATGCACATGGCCATGTAGGAGATGTAAAAGGTATTGAAGGGGGGCATTATTCAACTGCAAACCTCAAGGAAAACTTATCAATATACGCCCAATATGGGATTACTACCGTTGTAAGCCTCGGAGATGACAAAAAAGAAGCCGTAACCCTGCGTTTTGCAAATGACACCAGCGCTACACAATGGGCACGTTTGTTTATTGCGGGAGAGGTTATTTCGGGTAAAACCCCTGAAGAAGCCATAGCCGTAACCGACCGTAACCATAGTATGGGTGTAGACTTTATGAAGATTAGGGTCGATGACCAGCTTGGCACTACAGAAAAAATGTCAGAAGAAGTTTATCGAGCCGTAATAGACAGATCGCATGAACTAGGTTACAAAATTTCAGCTCATATGTATTATTTAGAAGATGCCCATGCATTATTGGATGCCGGTGCAGATATGCTGGCTCATAGTATCCGGGATTTGCCTGTTGACAAAAACTTCATCCGCAAAATAAAAGAAAATCCAATAGGTTATTGCCCTACCCTAACCCGCGAACTTTCAACATTTGTATATGGGGATACGGCCAATTTTTTCTCAGATCCTTTCTTTACAAGGATTTATGATGAAGAAAGCATTCAACCATTAAAAGATCCTGAACGGCAGCTTACCGTTCGCAACAGTCGCAGCGCTCAAATTTACCAGCAACAGCTACCCACCGCCATGGCAAACCTGAAAACACTTAGCGAACAAGGGGTTCCTATTGTGTTTGGTACCGATAGTGGTGTCCCTACCAGGTTTATAGGCTATTTTGAACATTTGGAAATGGAAATGATGGCTGAAGCGGGCCTTTCGCCTATGCAGATCATCCTTTCTGCCACAAAAAATTCAGCCCAATATCTTGGCTTAAAAGATTTGGGCACATTAGAAAACGGTCACTGGGCTGACTTTCTTATATTAGATGCCGACCCTCTTGCCAATATCAAAAATGCCAGGCAGATATCAGGCGTTTTCATTGGGGGACATGAAGTTTATAAATAGCGTTTTAAGTGAATTTGGTCTTTTTTAGTTATCAGTTTCTGTAGTGTCAGCACTTCGCAAGATAATGCCACTTTCCCAT
>JALZND010000165.1 GCA_030857845.1 Bacteroidota bacterium
AATTATAGGAGGCAGTGCAGGGATTGATTCTACTTTGGTGGGAGGTGGGTTGGAAAATGGAAATAATACCACGTTAAGCCAGGAAGGCTTGCCAATCGGAGCATTTTATGGTTATAAAACTGATGGCATTTTCCAAAACCGGACAGAGCTTGATGCTTACCCTCATCTACCTTTAGCAGGCGTCGGTGATTTACGATTTGTAGATGTTAATGAAGACGGGGTATTGAACACTGCTGATAGAACCTATTTAGGTTCCCCTATTCCAAAATTTATCTTCGGGTTTAATTTTCAGGTAGCGTATAAGAATCTTGATTTATCCCTTGATTTTCAGGGGCAGTACGGGAATAAAATTTTTAATGGAAAAGAAGTAGTAAGGCCCGATCCCTACAATTTTGAGCAACGTGTTATGGGGAGGTGGACTGGGGAAGGTACCAGTAATACAATTCCAAGACCCTCTTTAGGGGGCTACAATTATAATATCTCCGATTACTTTGTTCAGGACGGATCCTTCCTAAGGCTCAGAAATATTGCATTAGGTTATAATTTGCCTGTAAATCTTCTTTCCAAAGTTAAAATAAATCAAGCCAGAATTTTCGTAAGGTCCACAAACTTATTTACCTGGACAGATTTTTCGGGGTACTCGCCAGAAGTTGCCAGCGATGATGTTTTATCTAATGGCATAGATGAAGGAGGTTACCCCATAACTAAAATATATTCTGTAGGCTTAAATATCAATTTTTGAGAAATGAATAAATATATAAAATACAGCTTAGGACTTGTCTTCCTATTATTTACAACTTCTTGTGAAGATTTTTTAGATAAAGCTCCTCAGGGCGTCACCACGCAGGAATCATTTCCTGTTACTGTTGAAGATGCCTTTTTAGCTACAAATGCAGTATATGTTACACTTCGCAATTGGAATTTCCACTCGGGTGGGTTCCCTTTGTTGGACATCATGTCTGATGACGCCTATAAGGGCAGCAATCCCGGAGACGCAGCCGCAACGGTTGGGGTTTTTGACAGATTTGTACATACACCCGATTTAGGGTTATTAAATAATTGGTGGAATGCACTTTATGAAGGGATAAAAAGGGCCAATGTGGTTATAGAATACTTGCCTCAGACTTCAATTGATGAAACTTTAAAGGCACAGTACATAGCTGAAGCAAAGTTTTTAAGGTCGTTGTTCTATTTCGATCTGGTAAGGGCATGGGGAGGGGTTCAAATAGTAGAATCTACCGCTCCTCCCTTAAATCTTGAAAGGGCATCCATAGAAGAAACTTATAATTTTATTGAAGCGGGTTTGTTAGAGGCAATTCCTAACCTACCGGAAAAAAGTTCCCTTGCCCGCGGTGACATAGGAAGGGCAACCAAAGGGGCGGCAAGGTCGCTGCTTGCAAAAGTTTACCTGTTCCGGGGGGATTTTGTAAATGCTGAAAAATTTGCCATGGAAGTTATTAATTCTATGGAATACGATTTAGAGGAAAATTTTGCCAATGCAAATAGCGTAGAAGGCGAAAATGGAATTGAATCTGTTTTTGAAGTAGGAGCACTTTCCATTCCCAATACCGAGGGTGGCGGTAACCAATATGCCAATACCCAGGGTTCTAGAGGTGTTCCCAACAAGGGCTGGGGCTTCAACCGTCCTTCCATAGACCTTCGGGCAGCATTTGAAGCTGGTGACCCTAGGCAGGAGGCAACTATCATAGAACTAGGAGATGTAATTGATGGTATTTTGATAATAGGGGATGCCAATACACCTGACCTATTAGATAATGGGTATGCAATTGAAATTGAATCTTATAACCAAAAAGTATGGGTACCTGGGGAGACAGTAATTGAGAATTTTGGACATAACAGAAGGTTGATTCGGTATGCGGATGTGCTTTTAATGGCCGCAGAAGCATTAAATGAAAACAATAAAACCGATCTAGCCCTGCTACAGCTGAATAAGGTAAGAGCAAGGGCAAGACAAGGAAACGAAGAAATACTTCCGGATATTATCGAAACAAATAAAGACGCCCTCAGAGATATAATTCTACAGGAGCGGCGGGTGGAACTCGCGCTTGAAGGTCATCGGTTTTGGGACCTGGTGAGGACAGGCAAAGCTGCGGCAGTATTGGGGCCATTGGGCTTTATACAAGGTAAGCATGAACTGTTGCCAATACCACAGAATCAGATAGATTTAATGCAAGGGGTTTTAAAACAAAACGCAAATTGGAATTAAGAACACATTAACTTTTAACCAAAATAAACATAACCATGAATAGAATGATGAGAAAAACCAGATTATTGTTAAGCCTGCTTCTTGTGGGAAGTATGGCCACTTTATTAAGTTGTAGCAAGGATGATGAGGGAAGTGTTGCCGTTTTAACAATAACGTCAATATCGGCTACCGGAACTGACATCACAACAGGAAATGAAGCAACAAAAGATTTAAATGCGGCGGCTTCTGCCGCAGATGTTCCGCCGGATGCAACATTTGTTATAACCTTTGACCGCGCTGTAGACCCTGCTTCTGCAACAACTTCTACAATAACCATTGCAAATGGTGGTAATAATGTTCCTGCAACTGTTACTACAAGTGGAAATGTGGTAACGGTAGCCCCCACAGAAAATTTGGTACAGGGAACAACTTATACATTATCGGTTGGGAGTTCTGTAAAAGCCAGCGATGGAGGGGTCTTTACAAGTACAACAAGGACTTTTACAACATCAGGAAGAGCTCCCGCTGTGGTGCCTCAGGTAGATAATTTAGTAGTTTATATACCATTTAACGGTGAGGTTACTGAAGAATTGGGGCATACAGTACTTAATAAAGAAATAGGGTTTGCTGCGGACAGATTTGGAAACTTTGAAGCCGCAGGGGATTTTAATGGCACTACCAATTATGTGGGTATTCAATACAGTGAAGATATGAATAATCCAAGTACCACAGTGAGCTATTGGATGAAGCTTCCGGCAAGTGAAGAGTATACCGCACATATAGGAAGTACCGCAACAGGTGTAACTCGATATGTAACTTTTAGTATTGGAGGAAACAACGGCACTTTTCATGAATTCAACAGATTTACCTGTTGTGATTTAGGATATGATATTGATGTGCTTAATTATGTTACCAACCATGTCAATTCTGGCTCAGCTTCTGATTTGGCTGCAAGTTTCATAGAAATGAAAAATGAAGGTAATCCCGGTGGTGAAAAGGTAATCGAAGTGAACAATGTAGGTTGGTTGGAAGAGCAAACAGGTGAGTGGGTTCACATTGTTACATCGTGGAATGCTGCTACCAGAAGAAAAGCTTTTTACATTAATGGAGTGCCTTCAACAGTATATGAACTTACGCCTTCCGAAGAATATGCCTTGGATAATGCTATTATTGACGTAGCGGGTATTGATGCAGACCCTACCAATAATGCCAATCTATACCTGGGTTCAGGTGTTCCGTTCTGGGCATCTATTGAAGGTAATGGAATAACCCCATTCAGAGGAGACAAGCCTTTTGCTTTTAAAGGTCAGATGGATGACTTCAGAATGTTTAGCATTGCCCTTTCAGATGCAGAAGTACTAGTACTTTACAATGCTGAAAGGCCATAATTATTTTTTGTAATTAATTTTTACGAGGGTTTTGATTATTCAAAACCCTCTTCTTTAATCCTATATGGACCGCATTTTATTTATATTAGCAATATTCATATGCATTTCGTGCAAAAAAGAGGATAATAAGCCTAATGATTTACCTACAAATATTCTCCAGGTTCAATCGGTAAAAATAGGTACGAAAATCCTTAAAGTGGAGGGAAATAATTCCGGTATACCTATTGATAAGGATATTGTTGCTAATTTTAACCAGCCTTTAGAAAGGACTTCTGTAAATTCCAGACTGGTATTAAAAGAAGAGACTGGGCAAATAGTCAACCTTTCTTTAAACTTTCTTGAAGAGGACAGAACCACCTCTGCCCAGCCGGAAGTTCCTTTAAAGAATAATACAAACTATATTATTGAAATAGGGAGTTTAAAAGCAGTTAATGGTGAAGAATTTCCCGGAGTCACCTATACTTTTACAACAGTTGCTGGAGTCTTCATACTGGAAGATATTAGTATAGAAGACCAAAGTCTTCAAACATCAACTAGAGCTTTTGGTATAAATCGGGATTTTGAAATTTTAGCAAGATTTTCTGCGCCACTTTCTCCTTCTACAAACTTTGACGAGTATTTTTCTTTGCAAGGTAAAAGCGGGGCGGTAAAACTTGCTTATGGCTTGTCGGAAGATAGGAAAACAATAACAGTTAAACCTGAAAGCCAAGCCGATGCCTTGGTTAAACTTACTTTAACTATTTCATCAGAATTAGAAAGCGAAGAAGGGTATAGTTACCGAGGCTTTAGTAAAGCTTTTTATACAGCCGTAGATTCAACTTATAAATTCCCGGAAATTCCTGATGAAGATTTACTAACGCTTATACAAGAACAAACCTTCAAATATTTTTGGGATTTTGCACATCCGGAAAGTGGTATGGCAAGGGAACGTAATTCTTCCGGAAATTTGGTTACAGTTGGAGGGTCTGGCTTTGGAGTTATGACGATTTTAACAGGAATTGAAAGGGGATTTATCACAAGACAGGAAGGTTTAGATCGATTAGAAAAAATAGTAAATTTTTTAAAAAATGGGGACAGATTCCATGGAGTATGGCCTCATTGGATGGATGGAAACACAGGAAATGTCATCCCTTTTAGCTCAAAAGATAATGGCGGTGATCTGGTGGAAACTGCCTTTATGATCCAGGGATTACTTACTGTAAGGCAATATTTGGATGAAACGAATACTCAGGAAGCCACTATAATTGAAAATATAACTCAGTTATGGGAGGAAGTTGAGTGGGACTGGTATACAAAAGGGGGAGAAAATACGCTTTACTGGCACTGGTCACCTAATTTTGGATGGGAGATGAACCATCAGATAAGTGGATGGAATGAATCCCTGATCGTTTATGTATTGGCAGCTTCATCACCAACACATCCCATCACAGCTGATGTTTATCATCAAGGTTGGGCAAATAACGGAGGAATGGCTAATGGAAGGGCATTTTATAGTATCGACCTGCCACTTGGCGAAGATTATGGAGGGCCGCTTTTCTTCTCTCATTATTCGTTCCTGGGTCTTGATCCCCGGAACCTCGAAGATCAATATGCAAACTATTGGGAACAGAATGTAAGTCATTCCTTGATTAACCAGCAACATGCTGTTGCAAATCCCAATCATTTTGTGGGATATGGTGCAGCTTCCTGGGGTTTTACGGCAAGTGACAACCATCAAGGCTATTCCGCACATTCACCCCTCAATGATCTTGGAGTAATAACACCTACGGCAGCAATTTCATCCATTCCTTATACACCGGAAGAATCTATGGCGGCAATTAAACATTTTTATTATGTGCTGGGAGATAGATTGTGGGGAAACTATGGATTTTATGATGCTTTTAATCCGACGGAAGAATGGGTTGCAAATTCATTTCTTGCTATTGATCAGGGCCCTATAATTATCATGATAGAAAATTATAGAACAGCTTTACTTTGGGATCTTTTCATGGGTGATCCCGAAGTTATTGAGGGGTTAGAAAAATTAGGTTTTACTTCTTTTTGATTAACATAATAATTCAAATACTAGCCTTCATTTCTGTAAAATTTATGGGAAAGCTACAACCATTTAATATCATATTTATCATTGCCTTCTTCATTAACTGCAGTGTAAAAGAACCACGATCTGTTAGCAATGAAAGGTTTTTAAAGGATGATGTTTTGCTGGATACTGTTCAGGCTGCTACATTCAGGTATTTTTGGGATGCTGCAGAGCCTACTTCTGGTATGGCAAGGGAAAGGATTCATATGGATGGAGTTTATCCTGAAGATGATAAAGATGTTGTAACTACCGGAGGTTCCGGATTTGGTATTATGGCCATCCTTGTTGGGATTGAAAGAGGATTTATAAGCAGGAATGAAGGATTTGAAAGGCTTAATCATATAGCGGATTATTTGGCTAAAGCTGAAAGATTTCATGGTGCCTGGCCTCATTGGATACAAGGGGAGACAGGGAAAGTAAGACCCTTCGGTCAAAGAGATAATGGAGGAGATTTGGTTGAGACAGCATTTTTAGTCCAGGGATTGTTATGTGTAAGGCAATATTTTAAGGATGGCAATGAAGAAGAAAAGGCACTTGCTGCAAAAGTTGACAAACTTTGGCGCGAAGTAGAATGGAGCTGGTATAAAAAGCCAGATGAAAATGTTTTGTTGTGGCATTGGTCTCCGGAATTTCATTATGAATTAAATCATGCGATAAGGGGCTATGATGAAACAATGATAACCTACATATTGGGAGCCTCTTCCCCTACTTATCCCATAGATGCGGTTTTATACCACCAGGGATGGGCCAGGAATGGAGGCATAAAACACAATGGTGAAGCTTATGGATATGAACTGGAGCTCAAACATAATGGTGCGGAAAAGTTGGGAGGTCCCCTGTTTTGGGCGCATTATTCTTTCCTGGGATTAGATCCACGGCATTTGAAGGATCAATATGCCCACTATGGCCGGCACAATACCAATCATACCTTGATCAACAGGCAATATTGCATAGAAAACCCAAAACGATTTAAAGGATATGGGCCTGAAAGCTGGGGCCTTACGGCAAGCTATTCCATTAATTTTTATGCCGGACATAAACCCGGCGATGATGACCTTGGTGTCATCTCCCCTACTGCGGCTTTGTCTTCATTCCCCTATACACCCAAGGAATCTATGGTGGTTATGAAAAACTTCTATTTTAACCTGGGCGATAGATTATGGGGAAAATATGGCTTTTATGATGCTTTTAGTGAAACAGAAAACTGGTTTCCACAAAAATACCTTGCCATTGACCAGGGACCAATAGTAGTAATGCTGGAAAACCACAGGACGGGCCTGCTTTGGAACTTATTTATGTCATGCGAGGAAGTGAAACAAGGCCTGGAAAAACTAGGTTTTGAAAGCCCTGCATTAAAAAAATAAAACCATTGATTTTCAAATTATTAGCTATAAGCTATATTTTCACTTTATTTTAACAAACCTTTCTATGCTTAAAAATTACCTATTACTGATCTTATTTTTCCTAATACAACCTTTCTTGTCTTTCAGCCAATCCAAGAAAGCAGTATCAATGGATGCTTTTCTTGATGACCTCATGAATAAAATGACTCTAGAAGAAAAAATTGGTCAACTTAACCTTGTGGCTATTGGATTTGATGTAACAGGCCCTATTTTAAGTAAGAACGTAGAAGAAAATATTCAAAAAGGCTCTGTAGGAGGTGTCTTCAATACATTTACTCCTTCAGCAGTGAGAAAGCTCCAGGAGCTGGCAGTAAAAAAAAGCAGGTTGGGAATACCCCTCTTATTTGGTAACGACGTCATTCATGGCCATAGGACCATATTTCCTATTAATCTGGGGCTTTCAGCTTCATGGGACATGGAAGCTATTGAACAAATGGCTCGCTTATCTGCTGAAGAGGCTAGTGCCGATGGCTTAAATTGGGTGTTTTCTCCAATGGTGGATATCGCCCGCGATCCCAGGTGGGGCAGGATTTCTGAAGGTGCTGGAGAAGATACCTGGTATGGATCGCAGGTAGCAAAAGCTATGGTAAAAGGATACCAGGGAGCAGATCTTTCGGCAAATAATACAGTAATGGCTTGTGTTAAACATTTTGCCCTTTATGGTGCAGGTGAAGCAGGCAGGGATTACAATCCTGTTGATATGAGTAAAATCAAGATGTTTCAATATTATCTTCCGCCATATAAAGCAGCCCTAGAT
>JALZND010000568.1 GCA_030857845.1 Bacteroidota bacterium
GTAATATACTTGCTCAAAATGGCAAAAGAGTGATAGTTGCCGGGTTGGATATGGACTTTAGTGGAAAACCATTTGGCGCTATGCCAGAATTAATGTGTGTTGCCGAGTATATAACAAAAGTTCATGCAATTTGTGTGATTTGTGGCGCTGTAGCCTCTTATTCTTTTAGATTATCTAATTCTGAAGATAAGGTAATAATTGGAGAAAAGGAAGTTTATGAAGCCCGTTGCAGGAAATGTTTTTTTTCTAATATTAAATCTTAATCAATTATTTTATTGTTGAAGAGCTTGAAAGTTTTGTACCTGGTTCTATTTTCCGCATTGATTATCACGCTTTCAACTAACTTGCTTTATGGTCAGCAGGATATTCCAATTGGAACCTGGCGTACCCATCTATCCTATCAGAATCTTGAAAAAATTATTATCGTAAAAAATAAAATATTTGCTTCAGGTAATTTTAGCTTTTTGTATTTCGATAAGGAAGATAACCGGGTTAAAACCTTATCCAAGATTGATGGATTTGCTGATGTAGATGTTAGTGCTATGGCATATGATGAACAAAAAAACATTTTGGTCATTGGATATGCAAGTGGGAATATTGACTTTATGCGAGATAATTTAATTGTTAATAAACATGATTTAAAAAATGCCCCCATTCCAGGTTCTAAGAAGATCAACCATATTTCTTTATTTGGATCAACTGCATTTTTATCAACTGATTTCGGATTAGTAGTTTATGATCTTATTGCATTGGGAATTAAGGAAATTTACAGGAACCTTGGAATGGGAGGCTCTCAATTAGCTATATACTCAAGCATTATTTATGGTGACAGTATCTTTATAGCTACGCCTCAAGGAATAAGGGCAGCCTCATTGAATGATAATGTTAATTTAATGGATCATTTAAACTGGAAACGATTGCCTGATCCTGAGGGTTTAGGGCAATCATTGGTAAAGCATTTCGGAATTCATAATGATAAAATATATGCAGGTTTTGACAACGAGGGTTTATATATCAGGGAACAGGGTACCTGGCAACAAACTTCTCTTTCTGTTACAAAACCTTTTAATTCCATTACCAATTCCCAAAATCAACTGCTTATAAGTGTAGAAGACAAGCTTTATATTACTTCTAATAATGATCAAATAAATGAGATTAATGATGCTCTTATTGTAAAACCAGGAGCAGCAGCATATGATAATGAAGGGAAACTTTGGATAGCAGATCAGGTCCAGGGGCTTTTATCAAATCAGGAAGGCAGCTTTAGAAGTTACTCACCAAAAGGCCCTTTACGAAATGATATTTTAAAATTGTATGCTTATGATGAAAAATTGATAAGCCTTTCAGGGGGCTACACTTCATCATTGGAACCCCAAAAAAAGGAGGCATCTTTTTCCCTGTTCAATCAGGGAAATTGGTTTAATTTTGCAACTTCCTTACAAAATATCCCATCGGTTCAGGATCTTACAGATGTTTCCTACAATGCCAAGAATAAAAAATTATATTTCGCTTCTTTTGGAGATGGAATATTAATATGGGATCAACAGGAACAATTTGTAATTATAGATAGCAATACAGGAGGAAGTACACTTCAGGAATTGGGGGGACCTTCCACTACCTACATTCCAGATATTGAAACTGATGCAGCAGGTAGCTTATGGATAACCAATTATGGAGTTCCAACTCCTTTACATAACCTGGATCCTGATGATATATGGAAAAACTATTCCTTCAGTTACCCCAATGCACGATTTCCTTTAGGTATTGCCATTTCAAGTAATGAAGATAAATGGATAAGGCTTCGTACAGAAAGAGGTGCAGAGATACTGGTTTTTAACGAATCTACAAACTCCACCCGGCTTTTAAGTGCTGAAACAAACCAGGGTTCATTACCGGGTGGTCAGGTTAATATAATAGTGCAGGACCTTGAAGGGCTAATGTGGATTGGAACGGATAGAGGAATTGCCTATATAATGAATCCTTTTTCAGTTTTGAACGATGAACCCATAAATGCCATTGTACCCCGGTTTGAAAATGGATTTTTATTAAGAGGTGAGAATATAACCTCAATAAAAGTTGATGGCGGAAATAGAAAATGGTTTGGCACTACAACCAGTGGTTTATGGTTATTTGAAGAATCTGGTGAAGCCCTGGTCCATCATTTTAATATTGCTAATAGTCCTTTGCCTTCTAATTTTATCCATGACATAGAAATAGATGAAAGAACCGGCGAAGTTTTTATTGCTACTGATAAAGGATTGATATCATATAGAGGAACTGCCACCCGGGCAACTAAAGCCCACCAAAAGGTAAAAATTTTCCCTAATCCAGTGAGGGCTAATTTTACAGGACATTTAGGTATCTCGGGGTTGAGCGAAAATGCAGATGTAAAAATTACCAACATTAGCGGAAAACTCGTC
>JALZND010000166.1 GCA_030857845.1 Bacteroidota bacterium
CTTTACTAAGGAGTAAGGAAATCAGAATGATAGAATGAGGGAATGATAGAATGATAGAGTGAGGGAATGATAGAATGCATTTTGATAACTCTAATGAATTAAAATTCAATTTGAGTTAAAATTTCTTCAAAATTCAGCCTTTATCTAATCACTAATCGCTAACAGCTAAAAGCTAATAATCACGTATATTTTCTTTTGAAAACCTCACTATAAACAAAGGCTTTTTTAGCTCCATCCAGAGACCTGAAAGCATCAAGATAAGCGTTGGCAGGGGTTGTGGCTTTTTCGTCTTCATCTTCTATAACCTGAAGGTTCCCTGTTTTTAAATTTACTTTTTCAATATTGATTTGTTCGTCAAGAGTCAAAGCTTTTCTTCCCCGCTCTATTGATTCCCGATAGGTTTTTTGTGCATTCTCATCATATTCCGTTTCGTAGCTGAAATATTTTTTTTCAGGTTCAGGTATCTTTTTAGGAGCTATGGGTTGCTGCTTTGGCTTTTCTTTTTTTATTGTTTCAATTTGTGGTTCGCCAGAAAACTCGCGCAGCATTTCTTCAAATGTCATTGCGGGTTTTTGTTGCCTTTGCTGGGGCTGCTGTCCTGCTTCACCCTGGTCTTGGGAAGGGCCCTTCTTTTTCTGCATCACCTTAAAAATAAGATAAAGCACTGCAAAAATTATATAAGTTATTAGCTGTATATCCTCCATAGTACCATCAAAACTATTACATAAATTTTTAAATGCCTAATATTAATAAAATACAATAAGGCCGTTTTTGTAAAATTTTATTTTTATAAATTAATACATTTTTTTTAATTATACTGCATATTGGGCTTCGAAACTTCACAATATAATTCCTGTTGGCTTCATGCAATTAACTAAATTAGAGATAAAAGGATTTAAAAGTTTCGGCGACCAAGCCATAATAAACTTTGATGAAGGCATTACTGGCATAGTAGGGCCAAATGGTTGCGGAAAATCCAATATAGTTGATGCCATTAGGTGGGTGCTCGGAGAGCAAAAAACCAAAGCGCTGCGATCCGAAAAAATGGAAAACGTTATATTTAATGGTACCAGGACAAGAAAAGCTACTCAGCTAGCAGAAGTGTCCCTTACCTTCAATAATACAAAAAACCTCCTGCCAACAGAATATTCACATATTACAATAACCAGGCGCTTTTACAGGTCAGGGGAAAGTGAATATATTCTCAATGGGATTAGCTGTAGGCTAAAAGACATTACTAATTTATTCCTTGATACAGGAATAGCCTCAAACAGTTATGCCATCATCGAATTGAAAATGGTAGATGATATCCTTAATGATAAAGACAACTCTAGGAGAGGATTATTTGAAGAAGCAGCAGGAATTTCGAAATTCAAAATAAGAAAGAAAGAAACCCTGAAAAAACTTGAGGAAACTGATGAGGACCTTCATCGGGTAGAAGATCTCCTATTTGAAATAAATAAAAACCTTAAATCACTTGAAAAGCAGGCAAGGCAGGCAGAAAAATATTTTCAGCTTAAAAATGACTATAAAATTTTTAGCCTGAAGCTTGCCATGATAGCTGTTTCTCGATTTAATGAAACACTGGAGAATATCCAGGCTCAGCTAAGCCAAGAAAACGATCATAAAAACATGCTTAATAATAAAGCCACAAGCCTTGAAGCATCATTGATGAAGTTTAAAACTGAGATTATAGAAAAAGAAAAATTATTATCGAGCCGCCAAAAAACATTAAATGAGCAAGTAAATAAAATCAGGCAATTTGAAAGCGAGAAAAAAATACGGAATGAAAGACTACACTACCTCCAGGAAAAAGGCACTACCTTATCAGTGCAAATTGAGCAGGACCTGGCACAAAAAGATAAGCTCACAGCAAACATAAACAACCTTGCCCTTCAAGAAGCTTCGGCATTAAAACAGCTTACGGAAACAGAAACTATACTGGGCCGCTATAAAGAAAGCCTTGACTCTCAAAAAGCAGTTACAGAAGAAGTACAAAAAGAAGCACTTATATATAATAGTGAGTTCAGGAAAAAACAGGAAGCTGTTTTTCAACTGCAAAAAGCGCTGGAAATAAAAGAAGTCCAGCTTTCGTCTTTAAAGCAGGAATTTGAAAAAACTACCAATGATGCTTCTTTGCAGTCAGCAAATATTAACGATTTTGAAAAGAAGATTAAAGGTTTAGAGGAAAATGTAAATTTTAAAAAAGAAGATTTACACTTATTATTAAATAAGGAAGCAGATATCCAAAAAGAAATCATTGGTTTGCAGGAATCCATAGAGTTGCATAAAGAATTACTTTCTGTCATCAACAGAAAGTTGGACGCCAAAAAAAATGAATACAACCTTACGAAATCACTGGTAGACAACCTTGAAGGTTTTCCCGAAGCCACAAAATTTTTAAAGAAGAACGCCCAATGGGGAAATGATGCCCCTTTGCTTTCAGATATTTTGACTTGCGAGGACCGTTATAAGGTCACGATAGAAAATTACCTTGAGCTTTACATGAACTATTTTATAGTTGATGTGGAAGCACAGGCATATGAGGCAATTAATATTTTAAAAGAAGCCTCAAAAGGCAAGGCATCATTCTTTATATTGGAGTCATTTTCCAATTTCACCCCCAGTGTTCCGACCCAATATCTTAGTGCCATATATGCCAAAGACATAGTAGAATATGAAGAAAAATATTCTCAATTAATATCATTTATCCTTGACCGCGTTTATATCCTTCATTCCCCCTTACAAGAACCGATAGAACATCTAGGTGATGTATTCATTTTTGAAAATGGTACACTCACTAAAAAGCTTCACAGCATATCAGGAGGCGCCATTGGGTTGTTTGAAGGAAAAAGATTAGGAAGGGCAAAAAACCTCGAAAAATTAGAGAAAAACATCAAAGATCTAAGGAAAGAACATGATGAGAAAATCTATAAGATACGGGTTGAACAAGAAACATTAGCTTCATTAAAAGCAAGTACCGAAAAAGTTGCTATTGAACGATTAAATAAAGAAATTGAAGCGTTGAACCTAGAATTAATAAGTTATAAAACAAGGTATGAGCAGTTCACTTCACAATTCAATAATCACGAATTGAGAAGGGAAGATATATTAGAACGAACATCGGATTATATAGAAGAATTAAAGGAATTAAAACCTAAATTGGAAAACGAAAAACAAAGTCAATATGAAATTGAAAATAAAATTCAAATTTGTAATGACACAATAACAAATCATAATACGCTCCTCTCGCAATACTCCACAAGCTATAATCAACAAAATATACTTTATTACCAGCATAAAAATAACTTGAGCAACATTGCCCAAGAGCTCGGTTTTAAAAAGAATGCTTTTTCGGGTGCTGAAAGCCGGCTCTTTAAAAATAAACAAGACTTGCAAAACAACGAAAATGATATAAAAAAGCTTCTCAATTATACAGATATATCAGAAGATGAATTGCTGAACTTATACCTTGAAAAAGATGCAGTAGAAGAAGGCCTCAATGAAGCGGAAAAAGAATATTATGCATTCAGGGAAAACATCAACAGCCAGGAAAAAGAAATTCGGGAACTACAAAGGGGCAGGGAAAATTCTGATACCTTAATATTGAATTATAATAATAAGCAAAATGAAATTAAATTAAACCTTAATTCTATAAAAGAAAGGATTTCAGTTGAGTTTGAAATAGACCTGGATACTTTTGATGGAGGAGTTACTGAATCAAGAGTTATAGAAACCGGGTATTCTGAGATTGATCTTAAGGAGAAGATAAAAGTTACCAAAGAAAAATTGGAAAAGATCGGCCCGGTAAATTTAATGGCCGTGGATGCCTATGAGGAAATAAAACAGCGGAATGAGTTTATAACCTCCCAAAGGGATGATCTTCTAAAAGCTAAAGAATCCTTAAAAGCAACAATTTTTGAAATTGATACTGTAGCTAAAAATTGTTTTTTGGAAGCTTATACAAAAATAAAAGAAAATTTCATCATTGTTTTCCGTTCATTATTTACTGAGGAAGATGATTGTGATCTGAAAATTACCGACCCTCTTAACCCCTTAGAGTCTTCTATTGACATTATTGCCAAACCTAAAGGAAAAAAGCCCCTTACCATAAATCAATTGTCGGGTGGGGAAAAGACGCTTACAGCAATATCACTGCTTTTTGCAATTTATTTGTTGAAACCAGCGCCATTTTGCATATTTGATGAGGTTGATGCCCCACTTGACGATGCCAATATTGACAAGTTCAACCACATTATCAAAAAATTTTCAAAAGAGTCCCAATTTATAATAGTGACCCACAATAAAAGGACTATGTCAAGCACAGATGTCATCTATGGAATAACCATGATAGAACAAGGCGTAAGCAGAGTAATTCCCGTTGATTTGAGGGCTTTAGCTTAACAGAAAAAAATATTTTCGTTAAAAATTTTTTTATCAAAAATATTGATTATATTTACATCCTATATTCCCATTAATCCCCTGGATCATAGTTAGTTATAAAAATAATAAAAAAATCCACCATTTTTTTATTAAAATCCGTGTGTAAGTTTTTTGCGATTTTTTACATGTTTTGACATTTTTTTAACTCCTTTTTTGAATTTTCCCGTAAATAATTGATCAAAAAATAACTTGCGCGTTCTTAAATTTTCTTATTTCTAAAAAGATATGTATATTATTTTGTTGCTATCATATTGAAAATAAGCCTATCATTATGATAAAAACTTCAAATTGACCTTTAAAATCCCCATTTTCCACACAATTTACTAAAATAGCTTGTGCAACAGCTTACCTCCCGGTATATAAAATTGTTTTGAAAATTTTCAAATATAATTTTGGAGCAAGAGGAAAAATAAATTTTTTGGCACAACTTTTGATAACGGCATCCATCCAATTTTCAATTCAAGATTTATAGGTCAAGTGCAATGACATTGACTTGTTTTTGTCCTATTTTTAAATCTTTTATAAACCTTAATTTCCTTTAAAATTTGTAAACTTTCTTTCATATTCATCATGTAAGAAATAAGAAATATTTAGAAATGAATTTGAATTTGAACCATATACCTTTGAAATATCAAGATTCAATAAAGTTCATCAATTAAAAATATTAAAGCATAATGGTTTCAAGTATTAAAAAAATTCAAAATGCTCAACTTAAGGTCTGGGATTTTTTAAACTCTTCATCAACCCAGTTTTCGTTCTTCTCAAGAAAAAGTTTAGTTAAAACATTCACTTATCTTACATTAATTTGTGCGATAAACACCTACTCAACAAACGTGGCTTTTGGTACTAACTATCATATTGCCGTGAAAGGATCTTCTTCGGGAGACGGTAGCCAAAGTAAACCATGGGATATTGAAACTGCTTTGTCGGGATCTAAAGGCTCTCCTGGAGACACTTTATGGTTGCATGGAGGTGTTTATAAAGGTAATTTCAAATCTAATTTAAGGGGTACCTCAAGTGCAAATATAGTGGTGGCTCAATTTCCTGGAGAATTAGCTATACTAGACGGTGCTAATAAGGGCAGATCAAGTGTTGTATTAAACATATGGGGACAGTATACAACATATTATGGATTTACTGTGACAAACTCCTCATCAAAGAGATATTCATCTCAATCTGGGAGCAGCCCACCAGATATAGAAAGCTCCACGGGTATAGATGTTACTGGCCCCAATATTAAACTTATAAATCTAATTGTACGCGATAATATAGGAGTTGGTATTGGATTTTGGAAAGGTGCGGTAAATTCAGAATTGTATGGGAATATAATCTACAATAATGGATTTCAAGGTTCTGACAGAGGGCATGGACCGGGTATTTATGCTCAAAATGAATCAGGTATTAAACAAATTAAGGATAATATTATTTTTGGCGGTTTTGGAAGAGGCATTCAGATCTATGGAGTGAATGGGGGGCTAACTGGATTTAACATTGATGGCAACACTTTTTTCAACAATGGCCTTTTATCAAATGGAACTACGTCAATGATTATTGGCGGAGAATCAGCTTCCGATAACGTTACTTTTAAAAACAACAACACATATAAAGATGCTTCGGGTAATGGAAGCAAAGGTATAAATTTACAAATTCATTATGGTAGTGGCGCGAATGGAAAAATAGTAATAGAAAACAATAATTTAGTAGGTGGCGAAAATATACTATCATTTAAATCCTGGGAGCAGATACATTTTAATCGAAACAATATTATAGCAGAAAATAAGATTATCGACTTCAACGCTCCGGGAGGAAATGTAAGTGGTTATACTTGGAACAACAATACGTATACTACCAGTAATTCATCCAATGCCATGGATGGTTTAACTTTTGATAACTGGAAAAAATGGTATGGATTTGACAGCAATAGTAAATATGGTTCTTCCAGTCAAGATAATCAGATCATAATTAAACCTAATACTTATGTTAAAGATAATGGTCATGTGGTAATTTATAATCACCAGCGTTTATCTTCAGTTGATGTTGACATTTCAAGGATAGTAGCCAATGGGGCAGAATATGAAATATATGATGTTGAAAACATAACAGGGCAAGCCATTATTACAGGAAAATATAGTGGCGGAACAGTTAGGCTTCCTATGAATTTAACCACAACCGCTAAGCCAAATGGTGTTTCATCCGTTCCACACTCTGATCAAGGATTTGGAGTATTCATTGTAAGAACGAAAGGTAAGGCTTCAGGTACTTCACCTGTTATTGCCTCTAACAAACAGCCTACTTTAAGTACTATCTCAAATCCAGCGGCTATTAACGAAGATGCTTCTGAACAAACCATTAACCTTTCAGGCATTACAGCCGGAGAAGGCGAAACTCAAAAATTAACCATAACAGCATCTTCAAGTAATCCTACATTTGTTCCAAACCCAACTGTTGTTTATACAAGTCCAAACAATACAGGATCTATTAAATTGAAGCCTGCTGCTAACAGATCGGGCAAGGCAACCATTACAGTTACTGTAAATGATGGCCAGAAAAGCAACAACACCATTTCAAGGACATTTGAGGTGACGGTAAACCCAATAAATGATGCGCCGACCTTAAATGCTTTAGGAAATGTTACGGTGGCGGGTAATTCTGAAACCCAAACGATCAATTTAGCAGGTATTACTGCAGGTCCTTTCGAAAATCAAGCTTTGACTGTAACAGCAAGTTCGAGCAATACAAGCTTAATCCCTAATCCTTATGTTGTCTATACAAGTCCTAATGCGACAGGGTCTATTAAATTTGCAACTGCCTCAAATCAGTCTGGTACGGCTACCATAACGGTAAGAATTACCGACAATGGTTCAGGAACTGCGCCAAATGTAAATACCTTTACAAGAACTTTCACAGTAACTGTTGGAGCAATTTCTAATAAACCACCTACTTTAAACAATATCAATAATACGACTGCTATAAATGAAGACGCCCCTGAGCAGACCATAAATTTATCAGGTATATCTGCCGGTGAAGGTGAAACACAAAAGTTAACGGTAACGGCTACTTCAAGCAATACTACTTTGATCCCCAATCCTTCGGTTCAGTACATAAGCCCTAATGCTATCGGTACGCTTAAATATAAACCTGCTGCCAATAGATCGGGAAAAGCAACCATTACCGTTACTGTCAATGATGGCCAGTCAAGCAACAACACCATTGCCAGGATCTTTGAGGTAACTGTAAACCCAATCAACGATGCGCCTACTTTGAATTCCATCAGCAATTTGAGCGTAGAAGGGAATTCCGGTTCAATAACGGTTGACCTGGCTGGAATTACTGCTGGGCCTTTTGAAGACCAGGCTTTAACGGTTACCGCTACATCAAACAATACCGGAT
>JALZND010000569.1 GCA_030857845.1 Bacteroidota bacterium
CCATTGATCATTTTGGGATTACCAACAACTTCATACATTTCTTCCAAAGACCAGGAAAAAACAATTGGTGTAATATTACCAACCGGATTATTATTAATTTTGTGGGACCTTAGAAGGTTTATAAAGTTTTATTAAGGACTCAATGGATGATAAAGGAAAATAGCCGTTTAAAAAATGGTAAAAAAAACAGCCTCTGTAAACAGAGGCTGTTTTTTAATAACCCAACTTGAGCACGAAGTTTATTAAACCTCATTTTTGACATGTTTTGAGCTGTATATCCATCTCAACTATCCACTGTTAACATTGCAGCAGGGCTGCAATGATCCTGTAGGCAAGCTACAAGATTGAGGTCCAGTTTCGGCGGCAAACTTTACTCAGGATTTTATTATAATTGTTAAGTTTAAGAAACGTGCAGCTCAAGAAGGGTATATTTTCATATTTTGTACTGAAAAGCTGTTTCCTATCCTTAGTCCTAAATGAACAGGACCTTATGTAAATTTACGAGATATTTTCATTAAAAAAATTATTCAAGTCAAATTATCCCAATATTTAATTATCATCCATTTTATTAAATATAATAGCATTAATAACCAATAAAAATATTTTATAAATAATTATAGACAGAAAAATTTATTTTTTTACTGATATATATAATACTAAATAGTTGAAAAACAAATTTTTACAGATTTTACAATTCTATTTTATGTTGATAAACATCATGTATATGATCACCAAATCAAGCATTATCCAAAACGGATATTTAAACCAAATAAATAGTCTTTACCTTTGCCCACACTTATTTGTAAAGTTTATTTGTTAAAGCAATGGCAGGCAACTATTATGATTGAAAAAGTCTTTACAAAAAATTTCATTGTACATAGCATTTCATATTTATTGTTGACAACTGCTTTTTATTTTTTGTTGCCCACACTTCCACTGTATGTGGTTCGGGTATTAAAAGAAGATAAAAGCATGGTGGGATATATAACAGGGTTCTATGCACTGTCGGCACTGTTAATCCGCCCTTTTGCGGGATATGCCCTTGATACTTGGGGAAGAAAGCCTATTTATCTTACTTCCCTTGCTTTTTATACCGTCTTGATCTTTACCTACAATTTTGCTGCTACTTTCTTCCTGTTGATTATAATTCGTCTATTGCATGGGTTGAGCTGGGGCATGCTTACAACTGGGGGAAGTACAATAGTCGCAGATATTGTGCCTGCAAACAAAAGAGGCCAGGGAATTGGTTATTTTGGGCTTGCCACTACTTTATCAATGGCCATAGGCCCACTTTTAGGATTATGGATCCTTGGCCAGGTCCATTATGACAGGTTGTTCCTGACAAGCGCATTGGTAGCTGGCGTTGCTTTGTTAATGGCGTGTTTCATAGTATATCCAAAAGTGGAAATGGTAAGGCATAAATTGGCTTGGAATTCAATAATTGAAAAAAGTGTTTTACCTATAGCTTTTGTAATGCTTATTGTAGCAATCCCCTATGCGGGCATGATGACTTTTATCCCCCTTTTAAGCGATGAACTTGGAATTGAAAATGGCGGATTGTTCTTTTTGGTATATGCTATCGGAGTAAGCATCCTGCGCCCTGCCGCAGGCAAAATAATGGATAAAAGAGGTCCTGCCATGATAATGTTAACAAGCTTTACACTTTCTATTTCAGGGCTTTTTTTGATATACTTTAGCAAGGAAATCAATTTTTTTTTAGGTGGTGCATTTGTACTCGGACTTGGCAATGGCATTCTGATGCCTACTCTTCAAACCATGATCATCAATATGGTAAAAGCAGAAAGAAGAGGTGTGGCAAATTCTACATTTTTTTCTTCTATAGATCTCGGAATTGGTATAGGTTCAGTAATATTAGGCTACCTGGCAGAATTTACATCTTTATCTTTTTTATTTTTATTTAGTGGTGTAATCCTGTTATTTCCCATGTTCTATTTCTTTATCTTTGTGGTCGGAAAATACAACCGAAGCATCAATCAACCTGAATCTTGAAAAGGCAAATGCCCAGGGCCAGATAACGATATATATATAAATATAAAACAACAACTTATATAATATGAACAGCAAAACCTTTTTTACTCCTGGACCCTCAGAACTTTATTTTACCGCAGATGACCATATAAAACAAGCTTTAAATGACAAGGTTGCCTCCATTTCACATAGGAGCAAAAAATTTGAAGAAATATATAAATCGGCAGTAAACAATATTCGGCAACTTCTTAACCTGCCTGAAAACTATCATGTGTTTTTCACAGGGTCGGCCACTGAGATTTGGGAAAGGATTTTGCAAAATTGTGTAGCGGAACATTGCAGCCATTTGGTCAACGGCTCTTTTTCTGAACGATTTTATGAAACAGCACTTGAGCTGGGCAAAAATGCAGACAAACATGAAGCCGAAGAG
>JALZND010000570.1:0-1944 GCA_030857845.1 Bacteroidota bacterium
GGAAATAATAGAGAACAAATTACTGGTTGATACTTTAAAAATCTGGGTGATAGGCTGCGCTACAGGAGAAGAGGCCTATTCTTTGGCTATACTTATTAAAGAGCATCTGATCGAGATAAAAAAAGATTTGGAAGTGAAAATATTTGCTTCCGATATCGACAAAGCTGCTTTAGCAAAAGCCGCCAAAGGGTTTTACCCGCAAAGTATTGTAAAAGATGTCTCGGAAAAGCGACTCAATACTTTTTTTGTTAAAGAAGAGGATGGGTACCAGGTCAGAGATAATATCCGGAGAATGATCATCTTCGCCAATCACGACATTGTGCACCATCCCCCTTATGGGAAGATCGACTTTATTAGTTGCCGGAATCTGCTGATCTATTTAAACCCCAATATCCAAAAGAAAATATTTTCCACCCTCCATTTCTGCCTGAACATCGGAGGGTATTTATTTTTGGGGCCCAGCGAAGGAATTGGGGACTTCAAAGACGTGTTCCATGAAACCGACAAGAATTGGAAAATCTATAAAAATGGAGAAGGAACGTATAAAAATAGCTTTGATTCATATTCCCCTAATCACTTAGAGGTTAGGCCTCCACCCCCTTCACCTCCCAGCAGGCCCTCAAGAACCAATCTGCCGGATCAACTTTCAGAGGTCATCCTTCAATCCCACCTCCAGGAGTCAGGGTATGGGGCGGGGGTGTGCATTGATGAGAATAACAAGGTGCTTCAACCCTTTGGAACGTACGAAAAATTCCTTCTCCCCAAACTTTTCAAAGACCATATTTTAGAACTCCTTCCTCCTGAACTCTCCCTTGCGGCTGGAACCTCTATAAAAAAAGCCCTGCGCACGAAGAGTAGCGTGACGGTAAAGCGGGTAGCCTTCAGAGAAAAAGAAGCTATGCGGTCGGTACGGCTTTTGGTGAAGCCTTTTATTTCCGAAAATACCCCTTCCCAGAACATCATCATCCTTTATTTCCGGGAAGAGAAAACGGAAAAGGCTATGGATGGCACCATAGAAGTTTTTGATAAAGATTTCCATGGAGGCAAATATTTATTGGACTTAGAGCAGGAACTCATTGAGACCAAGTTAAAACTACAGGAAGCCTATCGGGCCCTGGAAGAATCTAACGACAATATTCAATCCTATAACGAGGAATTGCTGTCGGCGAATGAAGAAATGCAAAGCTCCAACGAAGAGCTGCAGTCTATCAATGAGGAATTAACAACGTTGAACACTGAATATCATTTTAAGATTAAAGAGCTGGCCGAGTTAAACGACGATTTTGCCAATTACTTCAGGAGCACCATCAACGCACAAATTTATGTGGATAAAAAGCTGCTGATTAAGAAGTTTACCCCGGTTGCGATCAAACAAATCAATATTAGAGAAAATGATATTGGAAGACCATTAGTGGATATTTCCACCAATATCAAATTTTCCAGTCTTATTGAAGATATTAATTCAGTGATAGCCACTAATCATTTTATCGAAAAGGAAATTGAGACCACTGATGGAAACTGGTACTCGATGATGATACTGCCCTATACCCGGTTCCATAACAACCAAACGGATGGGGCCATTATCACTTTCAATGATATAACAACCCTGAAAAGATCAAAGGACATATTAGAACGGGCAAACAATAAACTCATGATCCTGAATGAGGATCATAATAACTTCATTTTCTCTGTTTCCCACGACCTTAAATCTCCCCTGCACAACATGGAGGGACTGCTTTCTCTTATGAAAGAATCCGATGACCTCGAAGAAATAAAAAGCATATCGGTTCCGCTTATTAAATCAGTTATCAAGCTCAAAGAGACCATCGACGAGCTTTCAGATATAACGAAGATTGAATTCGGAACGGATAATGCCGATTATGTGAATTTGGCTGAACTCTTAGAAGAGGTAAAATGGAGCATTAGGGATAAACTCCTTAACTC
>JALZND010000570.1:1954-2418 GCA_030857845.1 Bacteroidota bacterium
CTTCTTAACTCAAATGTTAAACTTAATATTGATTTAGAAGAAAAAGAAATCAAGCTTCTAAAAAAGAACCTCCGGAGCATTATCTTAAATCTACTGAGCAATGCCGTTAAATTCAGATCCTATGATCGGGAGCTTGAAGTAAGCATCAGAAGCCAACGGGTAGACGGGTTTATTGTTTTGTCCGTTCAGGATAACGGTATCGGAATAGCGAAAGAAAAAGTAAGCAAACTCTTTACAAAGTTTCACCGGCTTCATGATTTGGACCTGAATGTGGAAGGCACCGGCATCGGTTTATATTTGGTGAAAAAAATAATCTCCAATGCAGGGGGAGGAATCGAGGTGGAGAGCACCCTGGGCAAAGGGTCTTGTTTTAAGGTCTACTTTAAGGATGAGGAGAAGATTAGTGTGGGCTCGTTCCCCTCTGTTGCCTCCTTCGCCTGATCTTCAGAGGAGCAGAACGAAAG
>JALZND010000571.1 GCA_030857845.1 Bacteroidota bacterium
CTATAAGGCGACATGGTCGATACAATTTTTGTTAATTTAAAACCTGCTTGATTCAACAATGCGCTATATTCGGCTTCGGTACGTTCACAACCAGGCAATACTGCTAACATTTGCAAGTCTAATAATTTGCTCAAAGAGGGTTCATTACCTGTAGGAACAACCATTTCGATGACCAATAACTTTCCTCCTTCGCTAATGCCTTTTCTGCAATGTTTCAAAATCATAACACATTCTGCATCGTTCCAATCATGGATAATATGCTTCATCATATAAGCATCTCCACCCGATGGAACAGATTCAAAGAAATTTCCGCCTACCATTTGGCAACGATTGGCTACGCCATGTTTTTCTACCAATTCTTTTGCCTGCGCTACAATAGGGGCAGTGTCATATAGAATCCCTGTCATGGTTGGATATTTTTCAAGAACAGAGGCCAGTAAAAAACCATGTCCGCCTCCAATGTCTACAAGTTTAGTAATACCTGAAAAATCATAGGCTTGAATAACTGCCATGCTTGAACCCAAACTCATGCTGGTCATAGCATCGTTAAAAATTTGTCCTGATTTTGGATGTGTCGGATAGTACTCAAAAATTGGCATTCCATGTACTTTGTCAAAAGCTGGTGTACCTGTTTGAACACTAAAATCCAATGCAGACCAAGTTTGAAACTGTTCTGCATGAGCAAGCATTTCAGCAAATGCGCGAAGGCTTTGAGGATTATCACTTCGTAAAAATTCTGCCATAGGGCTAAGACTGAAACGTTTGTCGGAATCTTCCGAAAAAATCCCTACGCTGGCACAAGCACGTAGTAAACGGTACAAAGATCGAGGATGACTGTTAGTTGTTAGGGCCAATTCTTCAGCAGTTTTCGGGCTGTCCGCTAAAAGGTCAGCGATCCGCAATTGAGCTACTATGCTAATGGCACGAGCGGGAGCATAACCAAAAAGCATTTGCAATAAAATTGCTTGTGGCGGTAATGATGGATTTGTTGTCATGTTTTGTTTTTAAGTTTAAATTGGAAATTGTTTTTTTACGTTTTGTAGTTATTTAGTCTGTGAATATGTCCAAATGGCAGGCAATTGAGCATGGCTTCACGCTGCTTTGCCTATTGCTGTGAGGATCTGCGCTCAGACAGGGCAAGTAGACGGTCGAAGCAAATGTTGGCAGTCGTTTATTTCATTCGACTTTCCGGATACATAACACCAATAGCAGCTTTCCATTTCCCTTCATTGTCCTTCTTCCAAACCTGTAATGCTTGATTGAACCCGCTTTGAACTGCTCCTGTTGAATCAGTCATAGTCACTTTATTTTTTGCCAAAAGGTAGGCCATTTGTCCATCCTTTGAAATTTCAATCACTGATGGTTCCTTGTCCCATATTAGATTGAATCCCGGATTGTTCTGCATCCCTGCAAACATTTTCACAAATTCTTCCTTTCCTTTTATTGTTGGTCCTCCTGGACCCATTATCACTACATCGTCTGTCCAGTAGTAGGCAGGGTCTCCAGCTTTTGCCTTTTCTTCCCAATCAACCCAAGACTTAATAATAGCTTCCTTTTAGTAACAAGAAGTCAGTTGTCGTTAGTACTTTTTTCATGACTGAATGTTTCTTGTAAAAGTACCTCAACGAGAAGGCTAAAACATAGTATAAAAACGACATCTTAGCAAAAGAGCCGGTTAAAAATTTCACCGGAAATTTCAAAAGCTCCAATTCAATAACGGAGGGATTGACCCCGGCAAATTCCTTGAAATCGCGTATCATATGCATCTGGTCAAAATACCCACAATCATGAGCAATCTTTATCCAGCTAATATCAGGCTGTTGTTCTTTCATAATCCAGGCTTGTGAAAATCTTACTAAACGGGAGAAGTGTTTGGGTGATAACCCGATCCGTTGCTCAAATACTCTTTCAAATTGCCGGGTGCTTAAGCAGGCATGAGATGCCAGTTGGTCTATTTTCATTAATCCTCGTTCTTGAATAAGCAGTGGAAGTACCTGATCAATGGGTAAGGATTGTTTTAATCTCCTGCATGTTTAAGTAGAAAACGTTCAACAATCATTTTCATTTCGTAAAAAGAAAGAGCTTCCCGAAGCTGGTCAATTATTTCGTTCATCTCATTTCCCAGCAACTCCAGCCCATCAAATGCATCTTTGCATAAAAGCTCACTCATGGGTATGCCTAAAAAGCGATATAACCCTCCCGGCTGAAATCCCACTTTTATCATCAAATGATCACGACCCGGAGTAATAGTATGTCTATTGATCTGGGGGCCAACCACAAGGGAAGAGGAAAGTGTTTCCTTTTTATGGGTGGATATATATTCTACCTCCGAATAATCTCTTACATAAAAGAGCAGGCCGTGTTCGGGAAGCGGGGGGATAGAGAATTTGAGTTGGGCTTGCACTGCATCAATC
>JALZND010000572.1 GCA_030857845.1 Bacteroidota bacterium
TGCAAAGGCCAGGGAATATACTTTACCTTATCCTCCCTCCTCGCCTGCTGTGGCTTTATTTAAAGATGGAGAATTAGTACATTTTGTAGAAAGGCATCATATTGAAGGCAGATCGGCTGAAATGATAGCCAACCACCTGGTTCAGGTTTTTGAAGAATATTGCTAATCGAAAATATTGCTAAATAAAATGGGGTACTAAGGTACCCTTTTTTATTTTTCTTCTTTTTCTCTTTCACTCGCCAATATCTTAACCCAACTTGCCAATAAAGGGATTTAGTTTACTGATTTACTGACAATTAAAAAATTAATGGTACACAACATATTTTTTCTTTCCAGGTATCATTGATTTAGTATTAGTGGCCTGATAAATAAGCAAAGCTTCTTTTATGGGCCGTGAAGGTTTGGTGAGGCTTATTTTTTTGGTTTCAGTTGGTAATATCAGGGATTGTATGGTTTGGGTTCCCATTATTCTGACAATGTTTTTCCAGTCATGGTTTATATCTTTTTCTTTGAGCATATAGCGTATGGTATTCACTAATTGATAGGCCAGTATGGTCAGATAAATATGTGATTCAGTTCTTTGGTCCTTTTGATGGTGTATGGGACGTATTTGCAGGTCAGATTTCAGGCACCTGAAGGTTGATTCCACTTCTCTTATGGTGTTGTATATGTTCCATAGTTGGGCCTCCTGTGGCTTCTCATAGTTGGTTCGGATAAAATACACCCCCTGGCCTGGTGGTATTTTTCCGTGCTCTTCTTTTTTTTGCTGCCATGAAACCTTAGCAACTTTTCCTTCTTTGGCCTGTGCATCTATCAAATAATTTCCGCTTACCATGCGGTGCTTTTGCTTGATGCGCCCAATCCGCTCCCAGACCTTTTCTGTTTTTTTGGTGGTTCCCTTTTTAGATATCCCCTGGGCCAATGCCTCCAGTTCCTCTTCAAAACGCTGTGACAGTTTATCCTTCATGGATTGCTCCTTCACCCTCTTCTGTTCACTTTTTACATACATCCAGGTATCCTTATATCCTTCCGGGTTAAAGACAGCCAGTTCGATAGCATTATGGCGCCGGTCTTTTAAGGTATAAAACGATGAATGTATATCCACCTTAAAGTCTTTTATCCGCTTCCTGGAAACGCATACGTACCGGATGCCCTGGCCGGAGAGAAATTCCAGGTTTTCCTCGCAGGCAAAACCTGCATCCATTACCACTGTTTTATCACTGATATGGCTGCTGTGTTTTTTCAGGTCGGCGATCATGTCCCCCAGGGTTACCGTGTCGGCAATATTGCCATCGTATATTCTGGAATACCGGATAAAGCCCTGGGCATTGATCACCCCGGTGAACACTACCTGCTTACAGTCATTGCGCTTCTCCTTGCTTTTGCCATACCGGGCCCTTTTGCTGGAGGCTTTCCTGCCTTCAAAATAACTGTTGGAAAGGTCGTAGATCACTAATGAATCTTTGATATCAAATAAATCCAGGATCCTGTTATAAAGAAATTTATCAATGCTGTCTTTATAATCATATAATTTGTCGGCTATGGCGTAGAGGTCGCGATGGGTAATATCATCAGCTGACATGTGGTGCAGATCGCACAGCCCGCTGTTGTCGCTGAGGTATTGGCTGGTTTTATGTTCCGATGCCGAAAATAAGGCCCGGCCTATAATACTGACCCGGGCCAGCCTGTTATCATTTTCATTGAAGTTCAGCGACTTTAAGAAGGTGTCCAGGCCCAGCATTTCCAATATCTGGCTGCATAAATGCTCGCCTCCGAAAGTTCTGGAGCTTTCTATTTTAATAGATTCAATATCAATGGCTTCCATCTGGGCCTGGTTTTCAACCGGAGGGATGGACACAGCAGAATCAAGGGGAATGTCTTTATATTTGAGGAGAAATTTTTCATATAATTTCCCGGCCAGCGCCACTACTTTCTCAGGATAATCTTTAGCAAATAGTAATGATTGTCCAAATATCTTTGCCTGCAGCAGATCGAGTAATTTTTTTCTGGCATCCGTATCAGCCAGCAGGGGTTCGGACCCCAGATATAGTATGTTGCGCTGTTTTACTTTGCCATTGATCCTGGAAGCCTGCACAAGCTGGTACTGGCAAAAAGTTTTACCCCTGGCAGAATTCTTCTTTTTTACTTCTCTGATAAACATGGAACAAAGATAATAAAAGCCAATTAATAAGCAAATACCATACATCACTACAAAAGGCATTTTGAAAACCTAAACCTTATTTAAAGCGCATGAAGGCGGTTTTATCTCTGAAAATATTTTAAAAAAACTGATTTTTGATAAATTTTTGGCAAGTTGGGTTAAGGCGTCTAAATAAGTACGAAGTCCCTCCTCTTTGTTTTCCTTAAAGTTTTTCCAAATTGCAATAGCACCGAGCTGTGCAATAG
>JALZND010000573.1 GCA_030857845.1 Bacteroidota bacterium
TTATAATATTTTGTGGTGTCTTTTTCTATCTCCCTTTTACTTGTTTCACCAATATAGCCCAAAGAATTGGCCATAATAGGGAATGGGTATGACCGTACGGTACGTGGCTGAATATAAAATCCAGGAAAGTCTACAAAATAATCTTGTGAAGCAGCAAAATCCCTGTTTGATAGCTGCTTGATGAAAACAGAGGGTTTTACATATGAATAATCTTTTGCCTCTTTGTATTTTTTAATAAAATCTTCGTGGGTGATGTTGAATAGCCTGCAGAAATTTGCCGTATCTACTGCCTTTACTTCCCTGGGGATAACCATAAGGTCGTAAACAGGATTATTGTAAACAATAAGCTTATTCTTTCTGTCATAGATCAAGCCCCTGTATGGGTATTCGTCGATCCTTTGCATGATATTATTTTCAGCAGCAAGCTTGTAATTGGTATCAAGGACCTGGATATGAAATAGTTTTATGCCATAGATAATCCCCACCAGGAGGATTACAAATTGAATAACATATCGTCTGTTTTCAATCATATGCTACTTTTTCTTGAAGAATAGAACAAATATTGAACAACGATAATGATGATAAAAGTAAATGCAACACTTGCAATAGTTTTCAAACCAGTATAGAATATAAGGTTTATTCCACCGGTTTCAATAAAGAACAATGCAAAATGATGAACAAAAATAAGCGGGACAATATAAGTGCTGAACCATTGTAAGCCCATATGGCTTAAAGTTGGCCGCATTTCAAGTTCATATCCACCTCGTGGCGTTATCAAATTGATCCACATGGGCCTAACGTACATCAACAACACACATGCAGCAGCATGAATTCCAAGACTGTCATAAAAAATATCAACTACAAATCCTGTTGCAAAACCAATAAGCATCAAGGTGATCCTTCCGGCTTCAAAAGGTAGCAATAGTAGAAATGCGATGTATAAATAACAAAAAGCCACATTAAACAATACAATATTCTTTAACAAGACGACCTGCAAGCAAACGAAGATGATAAAATAAATAAAATTTAGAATGGTATTTTTACTATTCATCGCTTATGGTAACTGAATTTCGAGCAGGTTATTAATATTTAAGGATATGATATTATGTTCTACTTATTTACTATTGTTCCTTCCAGGGAATCCCTTTCAGCTTTCAAGGTATTTTGCACTACATAAACATATCCTAGTTTGCTGAAATCTGTGGAAAGGTCTACTTTAATGTCATAAAAGGCTTCATTTCCCTTTATATCTATTTCACTGATTAAACCAATCATAATCCCGCCAGGATAGATTGAATTAAATCCTGAGCTGGTTATGGTGTCACCTTCTAAAACTTTAATGTGCCTTGGAACAAATTTTAAACTTGCTGACCTGGCATCTTTTCCTTCCCATTTTATTGAACCAAAAACCCCTGATTTTTTTATTACCGAAGAAACAAATCCATCGGAATGGAGCAGAGATGTAACCGTGGCATAATGCAGGGAAACTGTTTTTACTTTTCCAACTATCCCTTCAGGGCTAATGATGCCCATACCTGGCGCTACACCCTGCAGGGACCCTTTATCGATAGTAATGTAATTATTATACCTGTCGGTGGAGTTATTGATGACCTTTGCCGCCAGAAAGTGATATTGATCTTTCAGGGAAGGATCATTAAAGGATATACCTAGCGTGTCCACTTCTAAGGTATTGGCTAACCTTGACCTTAGCAAAGCATTTTCAGCTACCAGGCTTTCATTAATATCTTTCAATGAAAAATAGCTTTTTACCTCGTTGGTAGAACCAAGCACATTACCGGCTATTTCATTAGAAGAATTAAAAAAAGCAGCATTTTGAAAGCGATTATTTTTTATTATCAGATACCCGCTGGCAACTTCTAATATCACAAAGAAGAAAAATGCCCTGAACTGATAAAAAAACTGAAATAATTTTTGCATTAAACCTTATGTCATCAAAACTGCTTTAAAAGAATTAAGGTTTTTAAGTGCTAACCCGGTACCCCTAACAACTGCCCTTAATGGATCTTCCGCAATATGTATAGGTAGCTTTGTCTTTAAAGCCAATCTTTTGTCAAGTCCTCTAAGCAACGCTCCGCCACCGGTTAAATGTATGCCATTATCATAAATATCAGCTGAAAGTTCTGGAGGGGAAATTTCCAAAGCTTTTAAAACTGCTTCTTCAATTTTTGAAACTGATTTATCAATAGCAAAAGCTATTTCCGAATAGGAGATTTTGATGATTTTTGGGATGCCTGTCATTAAGTCCCTGCCCCTGATTTCATAATCATCCGGGGCATCATCAAGCTCTGTCAGGGCAGAACCTACTTCTATTTTTACCTTTTCGGCTGATCGCTCGCCAATAAGAAGGTTATGCTGCCTTCTCATATAATCCAATATGTCTTTAT
>JALZND010000574.1 GCA_030857845.1 Bacteroidota bacterium
TTCCATAGTGATTGCACACAGGTTGTCAACCATTCAAAAAGCGGACAAAATAATAGTTTTGGATAAAGGAGAGTTGAAAGAACAAGGCACTCATGAGCAACTACTTGCTTTGGGTGGATATTATGCCCAGTTGCATAAAATGCAATACAAAGAAGTTGTATGATTAAAAATCAGCGGAATAGTTTCCTGATTAAAAGGAAAAAATAGGCTTATTAATTTTTTTTATCTCCTTTTTTTGTCCCACACATCATAATACCAGCCTGATGCACTTATTTGATATTCAAATCGAAAATTCCAAATTCCAGTTGACCCTAAATTCCCTGCTTTTGAGATTTTTGATTAATTATCATTTAATACCTTAAATCCGCGGGCGGATCATGAAAAACCTGGGAAAAGGTCCGCCTGGGAGTCCAAGAGATGCAGGTAGCAGACATTCTCGATTACATGCCTTCGGAGAAGACAAGCCCTACCGCTTGGTGGTCAGTAGGAAAAGAGGGGCGACGCCCAGACGGACATGTTCAGCGGGGAGGCGTATACCTACAGGGGGCATCCTGACCAATAACATGGAAAGCACCAACACGGAAATTGTTGCTTTTCATAATGCCAGGAGGGAAAGCGAACGGATCTTCGTTGTGATGAACAACGACTTTGGGTGGGCCAAAATGCCCTGCTCCTTTTTATCGGAAAATACGGCTTTTATAATCATGACAGCGATATATGCCAACTTTTACGGCCACATCATCGGTGAATATTCCAAAAAGGTTTCCTGGTTGCAGTCCAATTTCAGCTAAAGAAGTTTATCTTCCGCTTTATAACGGTGGCGGCCAAATGGATAAGGACGGGAAGGAATCACGCCCTGAAGCTTTACACACAGAAGGATTATTCCCCGTTGTTGACCTAGTGCCAATAAACAAAACATAGACTGCAGAAAAACAACATGCCGATGGGACAGGCATGTCCAGGCCATCCAAAAAACAAGAAAAGGGCATCAAAAACCGCAAAACAACAAGGGCCGGCCCTGAAAAATCAGGCCCGCCATCGAAATCGATCTCCATAACAAATGAAAATCTGAAATTTGTGGTGTATATTTATTTTCGGATTAACCAAATTACAATCCTGCGGATTTTTGGTACTATTTTAATAATATCCTTTCGAAATTAGTCAATAAAAATTTTACCACACCATCTTTTAGCACCTAAATGAAGTAACATCCTGAAATAATTTATACTCCAATGAATAAATATTTACTGCTTCAGACTTTTATCTAGCCACTTATAAGTACTCCATTAATACTATAGTGGCTGATTTATTAAAACAAATTATTATTTTTAAGTAATATTTTAGATATATGTTTTTAAATTTGGCACCTGATTAAAAAATTTTTAAAATGCTACCAACTGTAAATCCAACACAAACTGAAGCCTGGAGAGACCTTATCAACCATAAGGAAGCAATGAAGGATGTCCACATGAAACAACTTTTTGCTGAGGACAAAGAACGTTTTTCAAAATTTTCACTTCAATTTGAAGATATCGTACTGGATTTTTCCAAAAACTTAATAACACAAGAAACATTAGACATCCTTTTTAAACTTGCCGAAGAGGTAAAATTGAAGGAAGCCCTTGAGCAGATGTTTAGCGGTGAAAAGATCAATAAAAGGGAAGATCGTGCTGTGCTTCATGTGGCGCTAAGAAATTTATCAAGCCATCCCATATATGAAAATGGGGTTGATGTAATGCCTGAAGTTAATTATGTACTGAACCAGATGGAGGTTTTTTCAAATAAAGTCATCAATGGCGAGTGGAAAGGATATACAGGTAAGCCTGTAAAAGATATTGTAAATATTGGTATTGGAGGTTCAGACTTAGGGCCATATATGGTCACTGAAGCTTTGAAGCCCTACAAAAAGCCTCATATCAACGTACATTTTGTATCAAATGTTGACGGGACCCATATAGCTGAAACATTAAAAAAGATTGATCCTGAGACTACACTTTTCATGATTGCTTCCAAAACTTTTACTACCCAGGAAACCATGACCAATGCCACCACGGCACGCAGTTGGTTCCTTGAAAGTGCTAAAGATGAAGAGCATGTGAAAAAACACTTTGTGGCAATATCCACCAATCTGGAAGGGGTAAAAAAGTTTGGTATTGAAGGGGAGAACATGTTTATTTTTTGGGATTGGGTGGGAGGAAGATATTCTCTTTGGTCTTCAATAGGTTTGTCTATTGCCTGCTCAATAGGTTTTGACAAATACCTGGAGCTCCTGGGGGGCGCCCATGCTATGGACAACCATTTCAGGACCAATACTTGTGAAAAGAACATTCCTGTTTTATTAGCATTGCTTGGGATTTGGTATACCAATTTCCACGGTGCTCAGTCAGAGGCTATATTGC
>JALZND010000167.1 GCA_030857845.1 Bacteroidota bacterium
TTTCTAACCCCGCATAACCCAAAAACAATATCAGGAACATAAATATAGACTTATTCTGCCATTTACCGAATAATTACTGCCACTTGCCGACAAGCCCTTATATATATGTGTTGGATATGATAATTTTGGTTATTATTAATCTATAAACCTTATTATTATGCCAATCAGGATTACAAATACGCAATTTTTTACAGGATTCATATTCATTCTAATAGGAACTGTCCTATTATTAAGGAACCTTGACCTAATGCCTTCACTTATTCCGGGTTATTTATTTACCTGGCCGATAATCTTAATTGTTATTGGCCTTTTTAACCTGATCGGGAAAAACGATAAAACCTCAGGGTTTATATTGATTTCCATCGGCTTATTTTTTATCCTGCCAAGCGCATTGGGGGTTCCTTCCCATGAAATATTTAAGTTTTGGCCTGTACTATTGATAATTGCAGGAGCTTCCATTTTCTTAAAGCAAAGCCATCATGGAAAATACCACAGATTACAAAGCGATAGTTCAAGGAGCTTTTCTGATGACGGACTGATTGAAGCATCATCATTTTTGGGAGGCACAAAAAGGATCATTGATCCCATTGAATTTAAAGGAGGAAATATTTCTGCTTTTTTCGGTGGAAACGAAATCGACTTTTCCCAATGTACCCTGGCTGAAGGAAAAAACTATATTCATTTATCTATATTATGCGGAGGCACTGTTCTTATAGTTCCTTCCGATTGGAATGTTCAAATGGAAGTGACTGCCATGCTTGGAGGCTTTGCAGACGAAAGAACACAACACGCTATAAAAAATAATGATAGGATATTGGTAATAAAAGGAGCAGTAATGCTAGGGGGTGGCGAGTTAAAAAGCAGGTAAGCGTTAATTAAATATACCATCATGTCAAATCCATTAATAAGTAATACAAGATTATTTTACTACCTAATGGTTTGGGCGCTAATTTTCTGCGCCCACTTATTTATTTTATTTTTTGTATTCGAGCTCCCGCTTTTGGAGTCATCTTTAGATAGCTTCCTTTTCAATGGGTTTTTCTGTTTTTTTGGCCTGGGCTTATGGTATATGGTTCGATATTATAACATTGAAAAAAAAACTTTTTTTTCCGTAATCCTAAGCCATCTTTCTGCTTCCCTCATCATTTCAAGCCTTTGGATTTTATTTCCTTACATAATTTTAAGGTTTATTTCAGGATCTGTAGAGTACTTGTCGTTTCTTAATTCTTCAATTCCATGGAGGTATTTTATTGGCTTGTTCTATTATAGTTTTACCACGCTCATTTATTATGTTGTTTTATTTTATGGGCAATACCAGGAAAAGAAGATTAGGGAAGCTTCCCTGATTATTGAAACACAGGAGTCGGAACTAAAAAGGCTTCGGTCACAAATAAACCCTCATTTTATATTCAATACCTTAAATTCAATTAGCTCGCTTACTTTAATAGCGCCAGAAAAAGCCCAGGAAATGGTTGTAAAGCTTTCAGAATTTTTAAGGTATTCCTTAAAGCACGATGCCCAAAAACAGGTGACATTTAAAGAAGAGTTAGATAATATTAAACTTTATTTAGACATTGAAAAGACCAGGTTTGGTAACCGTTTTTTTTATACAGAAGCGATTGAACCAGCATGTTTTAACAATTCCATCCCCGACATGATTTTGCAGCCACTTTTTGAAAATGCCCTTAAACATGGAGTTTACGAAAGCCTTGATTCTGTTACCATACAATTGACGAGCACGTGTGACACAGGGTTTTTACATGTTAAGATAGGAAATTCTTTTTCCGGCGGTGGTAAAATGAAAAAAGGCACTGGTACAGGATTGACGAATATTAAAAATAGGCTGAGGCTTATTTATGGAAGAAGTGATCTTCTAAAAGTTACACCGGCTGGTGATTTTTTTGAAGTACTGGTATCAATACCTCAAAAACAAGGTCTAAATGAAATTTAGCATAATCCTGTTTATTCTTTTGAAAAGAAATAGCTTATGAAAATTAATGTATTAATAATTGATGATGAATCGCTTGCCAGGGAGCTGATAAAGACTTTTCTGCAAAAATACCCTTATATCAATGTTGTAGGTGAATGTGGCGATGGATTTGAGGGCCTAAAACTCATCAATGAAAAAAAGCCAGACCTCGTGTTTCTTGATATTCAAATGCCGAAAATTACTGGGTTTGAAATGTTGGAGCTTTTGGAAGATTATCCAGCAATAATTTTTACAACCGCCTACGACAGATATGCCTTAAAAGCTTTTGAAATCAACGCGGTAGATTACCTTCTCAAACCATTCTCCAAAGAAAGATTTGACGCAGCATTACAAAGGGTACTGAATCAGCATAAATCTGAAACCAAAATTCCTAAAACCAGCCCCATTGTGTCACTACAGGATATGCAAGGAGAATATGCAAACAGGATTGTGGTTAAAACCGGGAATAAAGTAAAAGTAATACAGGTTGAGGACATTCATTATTTGGAATCTCAAGATGATTATGTGATGATCTATACTTCCGATGGAAAGTACCTTAAAGGAAACACCATGAAATATTATGAAGAGCACCTTTTGCCCCGTGACTTCATAAGGGTGCACAGGTCTTACATTGTTTCGGTTGACCAGATTTTAAATATAGAGCCATATGAAAAGGAAAGTCATATACTTATTTTAAAATGTAGTGCTAAAATTCCGGTCAGCAGAAATGGGTATGGTAAACTAAGGGAGGTACTGAAATTTTAATGGATCAACCATAATTGCTGATCCTAAAAATGTGTGAGCTGATTTAAAATTAATTTTTGCAACATTTGTAACATTAAAATTCCAGCAATTGGTCAATTTGCCTTTCAATAACCCTTTGATATTGATTATTTCTTAATAAATTATCGCCCCAGTTTTCTTCTATCCTCGATAGCTTTGGCTTGAGTGCCAGCACATGCATTCCCATATAGTTTAAAATATCCGTAAGATGGCTTAATGCAAGACCACCTCCTTGTCCACCTGATGACAGTCCTACCAAAGCACATTTTTTGCCACTGAAGCTATGGGGGTATTTTAATCCATCAATAAAAGCTTTGAGTACCCCCGGGAATGATCCATTATACTCTGGTACTACAAACACCAGTTTTTGTGATTGCTCTATTAGTTCCTGAAGCTTATTGAATTGCCCGTTTTTGCCTGATTTTTCATATAAAGCACTCGTGGTAAAATCATCAGGAAGATCATGCAAGTCCAAAATATTGGACACTATGCCTCTTGAAGTTAACAGTTCATGATAATATTGAGCAAAAACCCTTGAAAAAGAATTCGGCCTGTTAGTGCCTACAATTATAGAAATCATAATGAGTAATCAATTATTAAGGATCTTAAAAAGATAAAGTGAAGATAAATTAATAACTTTTGCAAAAATTTAATTTAAAAGTTGAGTAACAGAATTATATAGGATCATGGACTGGTGCTTTTATAATTTAATTTATGGCTTTACATACTTTTCAACGTTCTTGATTAAAAGCTGATCGTAGTTAAATGAAATACCTCATTTTATTAATTTCAATAGTAATATTTTTTCCTATTCTGGCAAATGGCCAAAGCTTCATAAAAGCTGATGATTTTGTGATTAAAACCCCATTCCTAGAACCAGAAGACCGCATACTTTCCCAAAGCATCGGAAAACAAGGTTTTGTTACTATTGCAAAAAGTAAGGGCACCACAAAGGGGGATTCTTATTACATCCTCCAGCATAGAAGGCCTGATTTAAGTAAAAAGTGGAGTAAAGAAATGCGCCTGGCAAGTAATGAAAATATTCTTCATTTAAGAATAATTGATGAGCAAGTGGTAATTTTTACAGTAATACACGATGAAAAGTTTAAGAAAACCACTTTGCATGCAGATTATTATCATTTGGTTGATGGAAATCAAATCTCCGAAAAAATATTGTTAGAACATAACATAGGCCAATGGAATGCTTCAGAAAACAAAGGCGGCTTGCATAAGGATTTCAATTCATATATTCTTTCGGGCACTAAAAAAGGTTATGTGACCCCGCTGGAGTACCGGTACTATATTGCCTCATCACCTGATGATTCCCTCATAATGTTCTATAAATTTGATTTTAGCCAATCAGCCCTTATGGTTGAAGCATTTGTATACAATAATGAACTTAAGCTCATAAAGGAAGGAATTTTGCCTGTGGATAAAGGTTATTTGAACCATGGCTTGCAGCTCAGCCTTGCCGGGAATATTTATATGTTAAATTCTAAAGAAGACGGAACAGCAGCAGTAATTTATTATGACCTAAAGGATAAAAGCAGTCGGTTTCTTGAAATTTCCCCAAGCAATGTGGACAGGGCATATTTTAAAATAAATATTGAAGAGGAGCACAGTGCTGTACTGTCATATATCAATATTAAAGGATTATTATTGGAAGGGATTAGTTTTGCAAGGTTTAATTTCAAAGATGAAAAAATAGAGTGGGTGCAATTCCAGAACCTGAAAGAGACAATCGATTCCCTATCTTTAAAGCTTGGGGAAAATTTTCCCAGGGATAATTTTGAATTGGTTCATCATATAAGCACAAAGGAAGGAAACCTTTTTATGCTTGAACAAAGGAATTTTATTCATCCCGGGAATCAGTATCAGCCAGGAATTAAGGATGATCTAAGTTATTGGAGACCTGGTAAGGCCAGGATAGTTTTGGGAAATATATTGTTGGTGCTTTTTGGCCCCGACAATGAGTTAAAGTGGGCACAGGTAATTCCTAAAAATCAGGCGAGCACTTCCGCAGAGGGCTTGATTACCAACAGCTTTGAATTTGAGGTTTTTGAAGATCATATAGCTGTGCTTTATGCCGTTGGTATTGGTTCTATATCGCAAATTAACTATGTTCAGATAAATTGGGCCGGTGAGATATTAAAATCCGAGTTACCAAACCCTCATGGCATTATCCTGCTACTTCCCTATACGCAATGGCTCAATGCAAAAGAAATAGTAGTGGTCGGGAAAAAAGGATTTGCTTCCAAAGCCTCTTTAATTTTAAAGTACAGGCTTCCATGAGCTAATTATGTAAATGTTAAATGTATTTTATACATTGGTTTTAATTAAATAAAAACATTTTAATTTTAAAAATTTTGCAACATACCATTTGTATATTAAATTCTTTAATTAATAAACAATTGGTATGTAAAACAATGTTATCCATTGGCAATCTTAAATCTGAAATGCCATTGCCATAAATCCTTGACAATATATGATCAAAGAACTACCAGAATCAATCAATTACATCCGAAGTATTACAAAGGATGTGCCTCAGTATGGAATTATATTGGGTACAGGGCTTGGGGGGCTGATTGATCAGATGGATAAGGTTAAGGTCATACCATATAAAGAAATTCCACATTTCCCTTTATCGACTGTAGAAAGTCATAGTGGGAAACTGATCTTTGGCAGGATTCATGGTAAAACTGTAGTGGTAATGCAAGGCAGGTTCCACTTTTATGAAGGGTATACCATGAAACAAATTACTTACCCTGTTAGGGTGATGAAATTGATGGGCATTCAAAAGATCTTCATTTCCAATGCGGCAGGTTCTTTAAATCCTGACTACGAAATCAGTGACCTGATGATATTGGAAGACCATATCAACCTGATGCCTGAAAATCCGCTTACAGGCAAAAATCCTGATGAACTTGGTGTCAGATTTCCTGATATGAGTGAACCTTACAACCTCGCATTGATTGAACAGGCATTAAATATTGCTGATAAATATTCCATTAGGGTACATAAAGGGGTATATGCAAGCGTACCCGGACCAAATTTAGAAACAAAAGCAGAATACAAGTACTTAAGGATTATTGGTGCCGATGTTGTTGGTATGTCTACTGTTCCTGAAGTAATAGTTGCCAGGCACATGGACTTGCCTTGTTTTGCTATTTCTGTGATTACAGATTTATGCACCGAAGGCAATATCAAGCCTATAACAATAAAGGAAGTTATAGAAGCAGCATGGGTAGCGGAGCCTGTTTTGACAAAATTGATTTCGGAACTGATTGCCTTTCAAGAAGAAGTTTAGAACATTTTTATTAATTTTCCCTTGCTGGAAAACTGGCTTTGCATATTTTCCGGCTCGTTGTAATATTCTACATTTCCTGAATGCCCGATATAAATATCCATAGATTGTAATGGGAAGACTTTAAAAGTATTCAATCCTTGATGGGATATGGAAATATTGTTTGTTGCCAGATCTTGGGAATGAAATCTACCATAATTGTAAAGATAAACAAGGTTTAGGTTGGTAGCCTTGCCTTTTAAAGTAATCAGCGAAGAGCTGTGGGAGAAAATAACCAGGTTTTCAACGTCCAAATCTAAAGTGATATCTCCATTTCCCGTTGAATTTTGAATGCTGAAATCTTTAAAATTAAGTTTGCCTTCAGATTGCACCTCTCCATATCCCTCATGATATAAAGTTTTTAAATCTGATATGGTAACCAAAACTTTTGGGTTTTCAAATTTTCTTACCCAATTGCATGAATTTTCATTATAGATATGAAGTATTCCATCCTTTACATAACATTTTATTTTTGGCAATATATTTTTACCACCTTTTAAAATTACCTCTGTTAAGGGGCCCTGATGAATTATAAGGTCGATATTATCATTTAATAAAATTGAATGGAATGCTTCTGTTTCTATAATTTTTTCAGATGTTTTACCTGTAGTTTTTACACAATCAAAAGCCTTTTCTTTATTACAGGAATATAACAAAGTTGTAAGTAGGATGAATATGAGTTTAATCTGCAAAAATTTATTTTTCATTAACAATATGTATTCTTGATTTTGATAATTTTTAAAGAAGTTGCCATCAAGCTTATATCCTTAAACCTACTGCCCACTCCATCACATCGGCCCTGCCACCATGTGACTTTAAATTTAGCCCTAAAAAATAATCTTCTTTAAAATAATATTTTATTCCATACCGCTGGTATACAGGTATGGTTGATTTAAAAGGATTGTAAAGGTAAACACCAAATTGAGTCAACATGGAGATTTTGCCAACAAATAATTCATGGCCTGCTACAAGGCCTACTTTCTTAAAATCAGGTTTTCTTAAGGTTTCAAATTGTGAGTGTATTATCTCATTTTTTATAGCTAGGTTATAAAAGCCATCTACCCCTAAATTCAGGGCGCTACTATAGCTTAAACGTTTGTCAAAATAAGCAGAAACATTTAAAAATGGAAAATAACCTTCAAGGTCATGCAAGCCCTTAAATCCTGAAGCTAATGAAAGATTAAACTTTATTTCTTTCTCCAACTCCGGTATTTCTGTAGTAACAGAATATGGGGGTGTTTGTAAATCCAGCATATGTGAAATACCCGCGTTAAAGGAAACGATATTGATGCCGCTGTTGGGAATTTTAAAACCACCATTGGAGAAATGGGTAAGGGTGAGCCCAGTGTTAAGCTTTAGGCGGTCGCTGATCTTGTAATTATAACCCAGTCGGCCTTGCATAGCATAACTCAGCCAGCTACTTAAGGCATTATTTTTATAATTATGTTCCTTATCGAAGGGGTTTGTCGTATATACCAAACCTGTTCCTATTTTAAACAAAACTTCACTCCTTTTCCTCCTTGCCATAATAAAATCCATATATATTATGGTGGCAATGTTTTTGCCGAGTACTTTGCTGTTGTGGTCGAAATACGACAAGGAGATGCCAATATCAGGATAGTTGTATCGATTCTGCCAATAGTGGGGTCCATAGGTGTTTTTGTTGACAAAAAGCTCAATCCCCCTAGGATG
>JALZND010000168.1 GCA_030857845.1 Bacteroidota bacterium
ATATAAAGATATTGATTCAGTGAATATTCTATTATTAAATGTACAATTGAATTTATTGTGGAGGTAATGGATAACTACCATGGTTTGTGGGGACACGAACCATGGCGAAAGTAAGAATATAAGAGAATTGTTGAATTCAAAACTTAATGAAATCTTTAATATAATTGAATTCATTAGAAAACACCATTTTAGTTGTTAATTTTAAAATCAAAATTTTTAAAATATGGAAGGCATAAAACTACTTGGAAGTTTGTTTGAAGGCTTAGCTATGTTGCTAAATCGAAAAAATTCAAGCAAGACATTTAAAACACCTAAAAAAGGTAATTAAAATATATTCGTCTTTTTGGAATTTGACCTTCCAAAAAATTGAGTTGAATTAGCCACTAAAGATTATAAAAACTTAAGGATTTAGATGCAGATATGCACCACTGTAGCCTACTGCATTTGTGTATTGAATTTAAATTTCAATTTGAACACATAAGGCAGTGGCAACAAGAAAAATAAGCGCAAATGAAATTCAGACCTGCAGTCATTGATGATGTCCCTTTTATTGTTCAACTATTAGCCAATGATAAATTAGGACAGTTAAGAGAAGAATTTAGAGATCCTTTGACTGAACGATATTACGATGCTTTTGCGAATATAGAAGCTGATCCTAATCAAGAGCTTATTGTAATTGAAAATGGATCTAAAGAGATTGTAGCTACTTTACAATTGAGTTTCATCCAATATTTGACATATAAAGGAGGAATAAGGGCTCAGATTGAGGCTGTCCGTATAAGGGAGGATTTAAGAGGAGAAGGTATCGGACAAAAATTATTTCAATGGGCGATCAATAGAGCAAAAGAAAGAAATGCTCATTTACTACAATTGACATCTGATAAAAAAAGACCAGATGCTATCCGTTTCTATGAAAAGTTAGGGTTTGTAGCATCACATGAAGGAATGAAAATTCATTTTAATAAATAATAAGATTAAGAAAACCTGTTGCAGATTGAGTAGACGGCTCCACCAGTAATCACTATTGGAGTGTGCTACTACAACCACTTTCAGTAATGAAAATCATTGCAACTACACTATATATAAGTACTTGTAGTGATTAAAACAAAAACATTATGGAAATAGGAACAAAAATAATTAAGCTCAATTGGAAATTCAGGGTTATTTCTGCAATTCTAACTGGATTTATATTTGCAGGACTTCTTTATTTAAAGGATTTCTTTATAGAAGAAGAATTGCAAAGCGTGAATAGTTATATTTTTCAAGGAGTATTTTTTGGGGTTTTTATGGTAGTTGGATCTTTTTTTCTAAATGAAAAGTTTGGAAAAAAAGCTGCTTCAAAATTTAGTAAAAATATTAAACCAGAACTGAGTGAAAATGAACAAATAGAAGTAGAAGGCCCTGCAAATTTGTTTAGGGGAATAGAAGGAGTTGGCGGAAAAATATTCTTAACCAATAAAAAGCTAATATTTAAATCACATACAATTAATATCCAAAAAGGACAGACTGATATTGAATATCAAAGTATAAAGAAAATTATAGAACGAAAAACTGCAAAACTAATTGATAACGGAATTAGAATACTTACAACTGATGGAAAAGAATTTGATTTTGTTGTTAACGAACGAGAAATTTGGATTGAAAAACTGAATGAAAAAATAAAATAACGTACTACCACATTTTTACATTGCTTTTGTAAGGTAATTTAAAACAATTACTATTAATAAATTTGGCATAAGTGATTCGAGATTTAATTTCTCCTGCTGTTTCTTTTTTGCTAGAGATGATTCAATGTTCAAATTGAAGAAAATTAAAAGTCGCAAGTCCAAAAAATAACAACGGCAACATGCGCAAAGGCGCTTCTGTCTGCCAGGATTATGCATAAAAGCGTATTTCCTGTCGGTGCTTTATAATAGGGATGTTTGGCAATTTTTTTCAATAAATTCTGAAGTGTTCATCATAAGGCCCTTTTAAGTCAAGTTGCTCTTTACGAGCAGTTTCTTTTGAAATATTTACAAGTTCTTCGGATATAATTGATTTTCGGGTAATTTTAATGTCCTCAGAAAAAATGCGGTCCTCCTCGGCATGGTCAATCCTGCTCCTTATCAAACTGTGACATGCATCGAGGATCTTCCCCGAGCGCATTGGTTTGCGAAAATCAAAAGCCTGTGCCGCACATAATAATTCTATTGCAAGGATATTTTCCAAATTATCAATTACCTGGTTATCTTTTCTGCCACTAATAGACCCCATACTGACATGGTCTTCCTGGCCTAAAGAAGTAGGGATGCTGTCGGCACTTGCGGGAAAACAGAGGCCTTTGTTTTCACTGGCCAAAGCTGCCGAGGTATATTGTGGTATCATAAATCCTGAATTGATCCCTGTATTGCTCATAAGCAAAATGGGCAAACCTTCTATTTTCCCATCCAGCAAAAGATAGGTCCTGCGGTCCGAAATGTTTCCTACCTCACTTGCTGCAAGTGCACAGTAATCAAGGGGCAAAGCCAGGAGCTGCCCATGGAAGTTCCCACCGCTGATGGTGTTTTTATTGTCTAATATTATGGGATTATCTGTAACAGCATTCAGTTCAATGTCAACCATTTGCTTGAGGTGGTTCCAAGCATTTCTTGAAGCTCCATGCACTTGAGGCATGCAACGGACCGAATATGGGTCTTGCACCCTGTTGCAATCAACATGTGAAGCCACCATTTCCGACTCTGATAAAAGCACCCTTAAACGATGTGCAACATGTAGGGATCCTGTAAAGGGCCTAAGCTTGTGCAGCTCTTGGTTAAAAGGGCTTGCCGATCCTAAAATCCCTTCCAGGCTCATGGCTCCTACAATGTCAGCAACATCAAGGCAGTTGAGCAAACGTTGTGCTGCTTTCACTGCAAAAGCCACTATAAATTGTGTTCCATTTATCAATGCCAAGCCTTCTTTTGCCCCTAACTCCAAAGCTTCCAATCCTTCTTTTTGTAGTACAGCTCCAGCATTGCGGTAATTTCCATCATACCAAACTTGCCCAAGCCCTATGAGGGGAAGGAATAAATGTGCCAAAGGGGCAAGGTCGCCTGATGCCCCTAAAGAACCCTGGCATGGTACAAGTGGCGTAATACCTTTTTCAATGTGCCACAGTATCCTTTCCAGCACTTGAATTGATATACCTGAATATCCTTGGGCAAGTGCATGGACCTTGGTCACAAGCATGAGCTGGGATATTTCAAGCGGAACAGGTTCACCTACGCCTACACTATGACTCCTTAAAATATTGTATTGAAGTTTTTTGGTGTCTTCCTTAGAAATAATAGTTGTACAAAGTGGACCAAATCCCGTATTAATACCATATACCACCTTTTTATCATTGACAATATTTTGAACTGATTGCCAGCTTTTCCTGATCTTCTCCCGGGTTGCTGGTATAAAAGCCCCTTTTGTCTTACCTGATGCCAAATCAATCGCCATCCCTATTGTTAAAAAATCATTTCCGTAATTAAACTCCTTCATATGTGTTTTTGGATAACATCTTCTCCAATCTAACAATAAAGAGTTAAAAGATTATTAAACTTGGATGTTTTGTTCCTTTGAAAATAAAATGTATTTAATGTTAAAATTGTACAATCACTAACTTTTCATAATATCTTCTAAAATACATCCAATTATTTCAACAGATATTTTGATATACACTTCACAACTTTGCATGCATATCTTTATAGCAGAATTTAATGTGCCTGGACGGTCTACCTGTGGTCAAGTTATTTTTCCCTTTAATTATTTCTTATTTTGAAGAGTGCGGGCTGTGTATTTATTTTTATTAATCCTGAAGTCATTACACCCTGAATATCAGACATAAATTAAAAAATTTTAAATATTTAATTTCATCTGTTTTACTATTATGGCTATAAAAAAATAACCATCAAAATCTTAGTGCGTTATAATAAGTACTTTTTAAACTGTTTAGATTTTTCATTTTATGTCAATTCATAATGAAGATCCAAAAAATCTATTGTCGAAATATGAAAGCCATTTATATAAATCTTTAATTGATCATATAGATGACCTGGCAATATTTTTTCTTGATACTCAAGGTTATATACAAATTTGGAATATTGGGGCTGAAAAGATGTTGAAATACCCTAAATCTGAAGTATTGGGGAAACATTTTTCCCTTACTTATGAGAATGGATCAATAGAAACCAAATATCCTGATTATGTTATAGAAAAAATTAAGTCGGCTGAAAAATTCGAACATCAGGGATGGAGGAAAAGAAAAGATGGTACCATCTTTTGGGCAAAGTCAAAAGCTTCGTCTGTTAAAGATGACAATGGCAATATTATAGGATATTATAAGGTGATCCAGAACCTTGATGAAATACAAATGACTTCGGCGGGTATAAAAGTAAGCGAGGAACGGTACAAATTGCTGGTACAAGCTGTTTCGGATTACGCAATATTCCTACTTGATAAGGATGGCAATGTAACAACATGGAACCTGGGGGCTGAAAATCTTTTGGGTTACAAGCAAGAAGAAGTATTAAGCAAATCTTATAAAGTTTTCTATTCTGAAAAAGATATAGCGTCCAATTATCCTGAATTTGCTTTAGAGAAAGCCATTCAAGAAGGAAAATTCAAATATGAAATATGGAGGAAACGCAAGTATGGAAGCTTATTTTGGGCAACAACAATCCTTAATGCTGTAAAAGATGCCAATTTCAATATTATTGGATTTTCCAACGTTACAAGAGATATTACTTCAAAAAAAATTGCTGAATCCAACCTTTTGGAGAGTGAAGAAAAATATAGGATTCTTGTAGAAGGAGTACAAGATTATGCAATTATTATGCTTGATAAAAATGGTATTGTTATTTCTTGGAATTCAGGAGCAGAGAAATTAAAAGGATATAAGGCCGAAGAAATTATTGGAAAGCATTTTTCAATATTTTATACCCATGATTTTATATCAAGTAAATTTCCGGAATTCGAACTTGAACGAGCTGTTAAAGATGGCAGATTTGAACATGAAGGATGGAGGGTACGTAAAGATGGATCAAAATTCTGGACAAATGCGATCATCTCTCCACTTTATGATGAAAATGGAAATTTATTTGGTTTTACGAAAATAGCCCGGGACTTAACATTTCGGAAAAATATTGAAGATGAGCTAAGCCAAAAAAACAAAGAATTGATAAAAATCAATTCTGACCTGGACAACTTCATTTATGCTGTATCGCACGACCTTCGTGTGCCTATTTCTAACCTTGAGGGACTTATTGACGCCATAGAAAACACATTAGAGGAACAATGTAAGGAACCCATAAATCAATTGCTTCACTACACAATTAAGTCGATAGAAAATCTAAAAGAAGTTGTGAAGGATCTATCCGAAATTGGGAGGATACAAAAAGAAGAAAATATTGAAGTAATAAAGCTAAATTTTTTAGAACTCCTTAATGATTTTAACCTTGTACATAAAAAACAAATAAAAGAATCCAATGCAGTTATAAATTACCATTTTCAGGTTGAGGAAATTTATTTTTCAAAGAAAAACCTAAGAAGTATTTTGCAAAACCTGCTGATTAATGCCATAAATTATAAGGCCCCTGATAGGCAGCCTGAAATATGGGTCAGGTCGTTTTTGGAAAATAATTTTATCTGCTTGACCATCTCTGATAATGGCCTGGGCATTAAGGAAGAGCACCTTTCAAGGATATTTGAAATGTTCAAACGCATATACACTCATGTTGAAGGCACAGGAATTGGGCTTTATATTGTGAAAAGAATTATTGATAATGTAGAAGGAAAAATTGAAGTTATGAGCAAAGCTGGGTTTGGTACCACATTTAAGCTTTACTTTCCTATTTTAAAACCTGGTGGTTCAGCTTAATGTTAAGCTCATATCATTTGGATTAACTAATCTTTAACTGGTATATTTGTATCATGTGGAAGGGATAATAAAATAAGTTCTATTAATATAAATTACAACTTTTCTGGAAGTACCTGTGTCATATAGCATATAGCTATTAACTTCAAATTTTTCATACCCATTTAACACTTGATGAAAGCAATATTTAAAGTTCAGGCAATATTATTTGCTTTATTTCTTGGTGCAATATCCACAGGATGCTCGCTACATGACGACGAATTGATGGATATTACTATTCCGGTGTCTTACCTTTCAATTTTCCACGCTGCCCCAACCATAAATAGCATGGATATTCAAATTGATGATGTTAAATATAATTCCCAGCCTTTTAAATATAAAAATTTTTCTGGCTATAATACCTATGAACCAGGCACAAGGAATTTTAAGTTTACCCCACATGGAGACGCTACAGTTTTGGTTGATACTTCTCTTAATTTGTCAGAAGAAAAGACGTATTCTATGTTTATATTTGATGATGCAAACCAGGTAACACCGTTGGTCATTGAAGATAATTGGGAAATACCTACTTCGGGTAAGGCGATGATTAGATTGATAAACCTTTCATATGACGCAAAAGCATTAGATTTGCATATGGACGGGCAGCAGGAAGGATTATTTAAAGAATTAAAATATAAAGAAGTATCACAATTTAAAGAAATTGATGCTGGAAGGAAACATATAATCCTTAGGGATTTTGTCACAGATGATATTGTAGCAGAATTGACAGATGCACTTATTGAAGAAAGTAGAATATATACAATCATAATAAGCGGTTATATCCATACAGATAATGAAAGTTCTAATCATATAGGCATGCAGTTAATTACGAACCATACAATTTTGTATTAATATTTATATATTATAAAATATAAAGGTAAGGTTCAATATCATATTGAAGCTTATTCTGTTTCAACATATTAAAGCCAGATTTAACTTAGGCAGGATTAGTACCTTTAGAATGTTTTCAAAATTTTGTGAAATTTGCTACGGATCCCCACCGGTATTAAATTATTAGAAAGACTTTACGAGCTAAAAAATAAATTTCAGATTGGCTTCATTTTGATTCTTGCTCCCCGCCATATAATTTTTCCTTAAATATAATTTTACCTTGATTTTCATTGCCTCCTGGTATCCAAAATTCCAACCAGGTTTCGCTGTTTTCATAATAGGCAATCCTCGCAAAACCTTTTATAGAAACCGCAAAATCAGCATCATTATGTTTCTTCATTGAGCTGGTCTTTGTACCGGAACCGCTCACTACATGATGTACATTATTTTTCAGAAAGTATTGCAATGCATGCTCATGCCCAGCAGCATGTACCACATTGGAGGATTTTTCCAACTGCCCTAACAGGGATTTTCGCATTTTTGAGTACTTTGGATGGGGAATATCCTGAACATGGCCTCTAAATTTTCGATATAATGGCACTATTGAACCTATAATCGGTAGCGGTACAAAAAGATAAGGTTTTACTAAGGTAAGTGGAAATATATGATCTATCCATGTATTATGCCCACCATGGCTGCCGGCACTGAACATGGGATGATGGCTTACAACCAGAATGTTTTTTTCTTTGTTGGCTTCCAATACTTCACCAAGGGATTGAAAAGCATCATACCCTGGCAACATATTGCAATCTGTTTCTGGATCAGGCTTTTCCCATTTATGCAAAAACCATTGTGTATCTAAAACTATAAGTTTTATACCTTCATGTAAGTCTAGTTCGATAGGTCCAGGACACCCATTCATTGGTAAAAAAACGCTGTCCTTTTTTAAAAAATTATGAATGTATTCTTGCTGGATCTTAACATTATTTAATCCCCTTCGCCCGCCGCGGTCCCAATCATGG
>JALZND010000575.1 GCA_030857845.1 Bacteroidota bacterium
TCCTTATTTTCAGGCTACCCTTGAAGTACCTGTTCCTGATCTCAAAACCTCCACTGTGATATGAGATGCCAAAGAAGTTCTTCTCTCCTACCTGGTAATGATTTCAGCAGCTCGTGTATAGTTGTTTGATGCATTTCAAGTAACAGGTCCACCAGCTTCCCTCCTTTTGCTTCTCCGCACTTCCAGTAATTGGAGCAGCATCATCATAAGTTATGTTTTCAGGAATAGTTGTGATAACATCAAGCAGTTTTGGCATCGGTATCTATTGCATCAAGGCCCTTTACAAATCTATTTTGGTCTTCAGCGGGATAACAATCCGCAATTACAAGCTCGATCCATTCCGGAACTTTGGCTTCTATAGCACCCGGCGTATCTGTAACAGGAATGATCAAAGAGGAAATTGCTGCCACTATTTTTTGTTGATTTGCATTAAGAAGCTGGCTTTCGCCTGGGGTTTCTTTTGTTTGGGGAGAACAGCCATTTAAAATCGATAAGGCAGGGGCAGAAATAACGCCACCCATAAATAACCCTACCCTATAAATAGCCTCCTTTCTTGATAATTTTGTCATTTAATGTTATAAAAAGTTTTAAATTATTTTATTGCAGATGGCGGATAATTACCGGTGACATGAGTAAAATTTTTATCTGTAAATGCATGAATTTCAATGTGCAATGAAATACCTTATCAATTATTATAAACTAATTTTGTTTTTAAAAAATTCAAATACAGAAGGTGTATTTGTTAATGATCTTAAAATTATTGTTCATCATCTTCTTCAACCAACTGAGTATACCCTTGAATCCCCTTCAGTAAATTTCTTACCTTGGTAAATCCTTGTTGCTCAAGAAATTTTTTTGCATTCGCACTCCTTGCCCCGGACCGGCAATGCACTATTAATTCCTGATCTTTTAAGTGTGACAATTCCCCTACTTTATTTGGTAAAGAACCTAAAGGAATATTTTTAACACCAATGTTAACCTCATCATATTCATGCGGTTCACGAACATCAATTATATTAAGATCTTCCTTATTATCCAATCTTTTTTTCAATTCTTCTGAGGTAATATCTTCCATAAAATTTGTTATAAATAAATTAATTTTGTGACACTTTAATTTAACACAACAATTATCAAACCTTGCAATACTTTCTAATGCTTTTAAATCTTTAAAGGATTAAATCTAAATTAGCGAATTATAAAAATAATGCAATGATTTTTATAGCAATAATTAACTGGTTTCTATAAGTTAAAAAACTAAAGATATATGTTATTTTAAGATAAGTTTCTCCCGTTGAATTTTATCTTCAATATAAATATGAGCAATATAAATTCCTTTAGAAAGATTTGAAAGATCTAAAATACCCAAACCATTCTCCCTTCCATAAACCTGGATTTTAATTTCCATTCCTCTAATATCATAGATTTTTATATTTTTGAAAGCACCTTTTATATAAAATTTATCCTCACTAGGATTGGGAAAAACTACTACCCTTTTTTCCAAAGGCAGTTCAGTTCCTTCTTCATTTATTGCAGTTGTAACTTCGCCCCTTCCAAAAACTGGCCTCATCATAAGGCTCCCTACTACTGTAGTATTTTGTGCCCAGGTTCCGTTGATATTGTACCAAATTTTATCGCCAGAATCTGTATCCTTATCAAGGCCAACTCCTAAATACCCTTCTGAGCTTTGGGTCCAACCAATATAAAAAGTATCTCTTACTACAACAGCTGGGGTAATATCATATTGTATAAAATTATTAGGCCCTGCTGTCTGCACTTCAATATTTCTTTTAGCATAAACCACTTCCCTTTCCCCTATTTCATTCCATACAGTGAGCTCTAAGGTCCTGCCAGCTGGATTAGGGGAAATATTTGAAAAGTTTATTTGTATAGCCCGTAACGTATCTTCTTCACCACTGCTGAACTGATAAGCCAAGTTGCCATACTGTTGGCTGATACCGGCACTAAATTCTGCTGTACCATCATCATAAGCATAATAATTATGCAAAACATTTATAATAGAAGCTGTATCATTAGAACGGAAATCTACATGTTTATAAAAAACAGTATCACTATCGATTATTGATTTTACTGCATAATTATCGCCTGTATAAAATGTAAATTGGGATTTAAGGTAAGCAGAATCAGCTTCAAAATTAAATTTGGAAAAATCTACCAGTCTCGAAGGTAAGGTAACCTTTTGAAGGCTATTGATAACGAAACTACTATCATTAAGCAGAAATGGAGTTTTATCAATCGCCAAAGTGTCATGAATTGTTGCCAATAATCGAACAGACTGAGCAAATTCATCAAGGTTGTATGCTTCAATTGTACTGATGTCAATGTACCTTGAAGGGTTTCCCAAAAAATGCTTTAATGGGATTGCATGGTAA
>JALZND010000576.1 GCA_030857845.1 Bacteroidota bacterium
CCTGATACTCAAGATTATTCTTTTCCTCAGTTGATATCTGATGGGCAGAACGGTTTTTTTATATCTTATTTAAAGAATAATGGGTCTGCATCCCGATTATTTGTTACTGGCTACAAAGAGGTAGGGAATCAACTGGTGTCGACTGGGGGAGGAGAAATGAACAGAAATGCTTATATTACTGAAACTCCAGGATCATGTGGTATAAGTAAAAGTCAAATCACTTATGAAGTACCAGCTGTAAAAGATTACTTTATCTGGGCCGATGGGCAAGGAGGCTGTAATGTGGTCATGAGTATGCATGGAAAATCTGCCGCTGGAGTCTATGCTTCAGGCATATTGGGATATAACCGGCTTTTTAAAGTAAAAAAAGATAAGAAGGCTGTCGTACATAGAAGAATAGGCACCACTAAGATAACTGAAAGTAAATTTATAGAACGTAATTATAAAAAAGATAGCCTTGTTGTTCTATATACATTAATGACATTTAGTGATCAAATAAGTTGCTTTAACGCAGAAACCAACGAAGTTTATACCTATACCAATTATCATATTGAAAACGGTGGTTATGGCTTTTTAACGCTTGATGAAGGACATGATTTTCACTTTTCTAAAGGGACAACACTGCCCACCAGTGGTAGTATTAACATAGATGTACTTGCTGCAACTAAAAGAACATATTCAGGAAATTCATTAAGTAAATTTACTCCGGTTGTCTATGCCTTACCATCTGAAATCTATGATGCCATTCCATATCAGCTCGATTCGGATGACTATGCCTGGAGGGCTATAAGATTTGAACCTGAAGGGAAAGTATTAGATAAGGTAAATTTTTCACGAGATACCTTACTAGCCTCAGGATATAACTTTCTTGAATTCTCTATGAAATCTTCGGGCAGCAAAATATTTGCTACAGCAAAAATACGGGAATCTCTCGATCAACCAGATAATATTTACCTACAGCAATTGGAAGTTGAGAAAGGCACTGATAATTCTTTTAACATCAAATTAAAAACAAGTTCAAAAAAAGGAACGCTTATTGGAAAAGAAATAAGCACCGGATTTGGGAGTACCAATCTATTATATGATCGACCACAATTGGCAGTAGATGGTAAGGGAAACGCTATATTTTATATTACCGACTTACAACGTTCCATCAGAATAAGTCCTATTCGGAATGCCACTGAACTTAGCTGGGGGGCCATGGGCAAACCGATAGGAACAGCAGTTTTTAAAGGCTCGCACTACAGTTCTATTGCTCCATTTGTTGCCCTTGATGCAACAGACGGAACAGGTGTAATCGCATGGAGTGACTATAGAAATTATCTTCCTAATACCTCCTCAAATGTTTATATCCGGCAAATTAGTGGTTTGTTTTCTTCAACAGGTGTAACTAACCTTTCTGTAAAAAATTTAGCTAAAGGTAAAACTTCAACGATGCCATCTTATTTAACTGGCAGTTCGAAAGCTTTTTCTACACTTGAAGTCTCCAGAAATAGCCCTTATGAAGTTTCTCCGGTAGCTGAGATTGAGGATAATTATCATTTGGGCTTAGTTGAAATGAATGTTTACCAACATGAGGGAGATATCAGGAAATACCAGGATACTGCTTATTTAAGTATAAACTACACAATTAAACCTGAAAATGAACCTACCGGTGCTTTAAATGTCAGGCTGTTCTTTACAGAACAAGACTTTTCAGCCCTTCAGGAAGCAGACCCTACTTTATTAAACCCTGGCAATCTGATGGTACTCCAGCAGCCAAATAATTCTGTAACTGTTCCATCGGAATATACGCCGGTAGAAGGTGAAAAGGAAATCACCCCTACAGCCTGGAAAGAGGTGCCTGGGGGGTATTATCTTGAGTTTCCTATAGAAGGATTTAGTAATTTCTTTATTATGAGAAACAAAAAACCAGAAGAAGTTCCTTTAGCCGTTAGCAAGCCTAAAATTAAAGAAGCTATTAGCCTGTACCCCAATCCGGTTGATACTGAATTTTACATAAAAGGGCTTAAAGTAAATGACCATATATTGGTTACTGATGTCGTTAACCGGATACTCAAGAAAGAAATAGTTTCCACTACCAATCATTCGGTAGGGCTCAGTAACTTTAAGGCAGGAATTTATTTAGTAAAAATAATCAGAGGCAGCCAATCTGAGGTGTTTAAGGTTATTAAACTATGATTCGGATTGGCTGAGAATGATGAAATTGGTGTTGATATAATTTGAAAATGAGAATAACACTTTCTGTGTTAATGATTTGCATAACAATGAGCTTTGATAAGGGATAAAGCACCAACTTACTCCAATTCCTCTTTCATCGCTGATGAAGTCCTCTGCACTTGTAAATCATCGCTCTGGAAGTAGCAACTAATTTGCCTTAAATTAGATC
>JALZND010000169.1:0-3755 GCA_030857845.1 Bacteroidota bacterium
GGGCCAGGTCATAATCTTCAATTGCATCTGCACAATTGTCATTCATATGTTTTGCATATCCTCTTTCCAGGATTTCATCTACAGATTTCTGGGAGAAAACATACTGAACTTGTACAAGAAAAAAGAAAATCAGGAATGGGTATCGCATATATATATTGAAATTGAGATTCTTTAGCTGCAAACTTTATACCAAATATAATCCTATATAATGAATAATAACAACAAAAATTTATTGGATGAATATGATAAGATGGAGACTTTAATCTTAGTAAATTTTTTTTTTTAATTTACTTAATTTAAATTTTATCCACTTTTTTACAACCTAATCCCAAAAAATTAAGTAAATAAAATATCCCTTTTCCGGTAATTGAACTTAGCAATGTTTAAATTTATTTTAGCTCTTTTATGTATATTGCCCTTTAGCGGCATTTATGCCCAGTTTCATATGCTTGGAAATGCTACATACATGGATGGTGGTTGCATTCAATTGACTCCAGATGAGCCCTACAGTGAGGGTATAGCCTATAATTCAACAAAACTTGACCTTAATTACAACTTTGAAATAAGCTTTGATATATTTCTTGGGGAAAATGACAAAGGCGCTGATGGGATTACTTTTGTAATCCATAATGACCCACGTCAGTTTGAGGCTTTTGGTACATATGGGGAATGCATGGGCTATGGCAGGTGGAGCCCTGAATCAGCATTTGGAAATTATATAGCACCTTCAATTGCTATAGAATTTGATACCTATTATAATCCACGCCAGAACGATCCCGAATCAGATCACGTAGCCTATCTGGAAAATGGCACCAATTTCCATAAAAAATATTGGAACAATAATATCAAAAATTTTAACCTGGAAGATGGCAAGATGCACAGCTTCAGGTTTAGGTGGCAGCCTGAACAAAAACTTATAACTGTGTATTTGGACGGCAATAAAGTTTATGAAGGAAAGAGGGATTTGATAACAGACATATTTAATGGCAATTCTGAGGTGATTTGGGGTTTTACTGCATCAACGGGGCGCAAACACAACCTTCAGTATTTTTGCCTCAGAAGGCTTGCAATTTTTAATGAACCCAGTGAGGAAGAATTTGCTGGCCTGCAGGTTGAATATTAATTATAGTAATGATTATATCGTTCCTGTAGCCCATAATTATAGAATAATGAAATTTTATAATGTAAAGCGTTATATCAAATTCGATTTTTAAAAAAACTATGGAGAGGAAACATTATATATTAACTGGATTGGCACTACTTGCAGTAGCAGGTTTTGCAGCTTTTTATTTGAAGAAAAAGCAGAACTTTCCTTTGGAAGTGGTTCCGAATATTGATTTAGACAGGTACTCTGGTGATTGGTACGAAATTGCAAGGATGCCCGCCCCATTTGAAAAAGGTTGCTATGGTACCAAAGCGAAATATATCAAAGATGCCATAGGCAATATAATTGTAGAAAATACTTGCAATATCGGATCGCCGGTAGGTAAAGAAAAAAGGGTTAAAGGCAAGGCTTTTATTCCAGACAAAAATAATAATGCAAAACTTAAGGTTCAATTCTTTTGGCCTTTTACTGGTGATTATTGGATTTTGGATATTGGTAAGCAGTATGAATATGCCTTAGTCGGCGAACCAACAAGAAAGTACCTGTGGATATTGAGCAGAACTGAAAGCCTGGAAAAATCTGTCATAGAACAGCTTGTACAAAAAGGGATCAATAGAGGGTTCAATACCCATAAATTAATCTTTACACGACATTTAAAAAAGGTTGAAAAACAGCCAAAAAACCTGGTTTAAAATTATATATCAACCTTATGAAAATTAACGTAGCAGAAGGGCAATGAAAGACTTACCTAACCAATGGCAGGCATGTAGTAGAGATCACCGATATTGCCGAAGGAAATAGTGAGAATAAAGTGGTGCCATTTTTTTCCTGTCGTTTTGAAAACGAATAATTGGTCGTTCGTTATTTTTATTTATTCATTCAAAAATAGTAAATCATTTTTACAATATATTTTATCCCCTCTTTTATCTCGTTTTATCTTCCATGATTTCATGGCATCCTTAGCTGATAAATTCGGGTTATCAGCAAGAAAATCTCTCATGTAAATATTATATTCAAATTGCGGCGCTATCTCGGTTTTATAGTTTTTATCCTTTTTAAAATCTAAAATCTCCATCCATATGATAACAGCATCCCCAAGTGTCTTGCCATTATTAGCTTTCATCCAATCCATGAATGCTACGTTAAATTTAAAATGGTCTCCAATCGCTTGCTTAAAGAACATTCTAAAATTTTCAGTATTCTTATAGTTATTAGTATTAATAGTAGAGTTGTAAAGATTTTCAACATTCCAATCAAAAGTCGATGAGATAGCAGTCTTTTTAGTAGAGTTAAAATTTATCTCACTAGATTTTAGAAAATGACATATCTTATTGGTCAGTTCAATCTTACCACCTGAAGTATTAATGCCGATTTCTCTGCAAAATTGAATCAATTCTTCCTTAAGCCAATAAAAATCCTTAAAATCGTTTATTGAGATATGTTTATCAAGTTTTGGTCTATTCATAAGTGTAAAATGATTCACGGCGGTTTGTCACATTGACGCCCAACATTGTGGTTGAAGAAAGATCATACCAGGATCCTGGATGAGGACAGGAAAAAACGATAAAGCAAGCTTCCAACTTTAAGCCAACAGAGCAGGCATCTACGTCCAATTCATCAAAAGAGGAAACAGTGGGGGATCCATTGCTCTATCAAATCCTTAAATAAGACGGTATTGCCACGCCACTTCGTTTTTTGATGATGTAAAACTATAAGAATATTCCTTATAACAACTTCAGGAAGTCAGAATCGTCTCCTGAGACATTTTATATAGTAAGGAGATGTATCGACTGCTTATATTAATTGCTTATTTGTAAGTGGATTTTTTTATTTTCTTCATGAACTTATTGGCATAGATGAAATCATCAAGCTCTTTTACATCCGAATAGAGCATATCTTCATTATTGCCATCCCAAACTTTTAGGCCCTTGTTCATAAAGATGATGTGATCGCCAATTTCCATTACAGAGTTCATATCATGAGTCACAACAATGGTTGTAATATTTGACTCTTCAGTAATTTCTTTTATCAGGTTATCGATAAGGATTGAAGTTTGGGGGTCCAGGCCTGAATTGGGTTCGTCACAAAACAAATATTTTGAATCATTCACAATGGCACGGGCAATGCCTACCCTTTTTTTCATCCCTCCACTTATTTCTGAAGGCATTTTTTTATTTGCCCCTTTTAATCCCACCCGGTTTAAGCAAAAATTGACCCTGTCTAATTTTTCATCCCGGGGCATATCGGTAAGGACATTTAATGGGAACATGACATTAGCTTCCACATTTTTAGAATCAAATAAGGCCGATCCTTGGAAAAGCATTCCTATTTCCCTTCTAATTTCTGTCTTTAGGTCCCTGTCTGCACCTGTAAAACACCTGCCATCAAAAAAAACCTGACCCACGTCAGGAGCAATAAGACCTACAATAGACTTAAGGAGCACGCTCTTTCCAGTTCCACTGGCACCAATGATCAAATTTGTAGTCCCTGCATGGAAAGTGGCATCAATTCCTTTAAGAATTTCTACCCCATCGAATGATTTATGGATATTTTTTATTTCTATCATTAGCTTTACAATAACAGTTGAGCCAGCAAATAATCGGCCAGTAATATGGCAATACAACTATTTGTTACAGCACTGGTGCTGGCC
>JALZND010000169.1:3765-7753 GCA_030857845.1 Bacteroidota bacterium
ATAAAAACCCTTATAAGAAGAAATTGAAGCAACTAAAAATGCAAAAACTATTGATTTTATGATCATAAAGGCAATAGTAAATGCTTTAAAATCTATCCTGATACCATAAATGAATTCTTCGCCTGTAATTACCCCGGAAAGCGTTCCTGCCAGGTACCCTCCATAGATGGATAAAAAGCATGCGAGAATTACCAACATAGGATATACAATCATTGAAGCCACAATTTTAGGCAAAACAAGATATGAAGTTGCATTTATTCCCATTACCTCAAGTGCATCAATTTGTTCTGTAATCCTCATGGTACCGAGGCCCCCGGCAATATTTGAGCCCACCTTACCTGCAAAAACAATAGCAGTAATGGTAGGAGCCAATTCAAGTACAGTCATATCACGCACGATCATCCCAATAACATAATTGGATATTAAAGGGCTTACCAGGTTCCATGCGGTCTGCACTGCTGTAACTGCACCTATAAATGTGGAAACTATTACAACGATCAAAATAGAATTTACCCCTATCAAGACTGATTCGTCTAAAATAAGTCGAAAATAAGTTTTAAAAGATTCCCTGTTCGTAAAAAGATGCCCAAGGAAAATAAAATATTTGCCAATACTTCTCATTAAAAAAGTAGATTTATTCTACTACGAAAATTATTTCAAAATGATCAAAAGGATTGTTAGTTATTTTGCACGTAGATTAACTGCAAATATATACAGATAATTTTACTTTATAAGGAAGGTTGTAATTTAACATTATCTTTCTTTGTTTTAAAGCATTGCCCAGGCCTTCGATTTTCGAAGTTGAGATTAATAAGTTCAACTATTTTTCTTGTGAACAGAATTAAGGTTTAACAGTTCAAGAAGTGTTTCATGGATATTTAACTTTAGGCAATTTTAAGTATAAGGGCATCAAGACTAATTTAATTTTCTTTAAATGAATAAAACGATAGTTGTTACAGGGGGTACAAAAGGTATAGGGAAAAGTATTATCGAACATTTTGCTGCCCAGAAATTTGATATTGTAACCTGTTCCCGGGATTCTGAAGAATTAAGAAAGCTTCAAAAAGAAATAGAGGCACAGCATCCCCAGGTAAAGCTTACTTACTTTAGAGCAGACCTTTCTATCAAATCAAATGTAGCAGATTTTGTGGATTTTATAAAAGGACATGGATCATCTATTGACATTTTGGTAAATAATGCTGGGATATTTGTACCAGGTCAGATCCATCAGGAAGATGAAGGCATTCTTGAAAAAATAATGGAGTCAAACCTGTACAGTGCATATTATCTTACGAGGGGGCTAATCGGATTGATTAAAGGGAAAAAAGGTCATATTTTTAATATATGTTCTACTGCAAGCATAACCGCGTACAGCAATGGTGGATCATACTGTATATCTAAATTTGCCTTATTAGGTTTCAGTAAAGTATTGAGGGAAGAAATGAAAGAATTTGGTGTGCGCGTTACTTCAATATTGCCAGGGGCTACCTATACTGCAAGTTGGGAAGGTGCTGGTATCCCTGAAGAAAGATTTATGAAAGCTGAAGATGTTGCTAAAATAATTTTGGCTACCTATTTACTTTCTGATAATGCTGTGGTAGAGGAAATACTTTTGCGGCCACTGCTAGGGGATATATAATGGAGTGATGCAACCAATATGAACCACCCACACTATTTAGATGTTGCATAGGCAGGTACAATATCAATAACAAAAAGTTGATACTTTTAAGGAATTAAATCTTTTTATAAATTAAATAAAATGATTTTTAAGAGTATTGTTTTAAGCTTATGAGATAGCATGAATTTTTTAATAAATTTGATGTAAATTAATATCTGAAATTTTTTAATAATGGTATCAGCGCATTTTGGGATGTTGTTCAAACAGAAATACTGTAATAGCCTTACGGCGTATTCCAGAAGAAAATCCCGCGAGGTATTTATTGGCGAAATTCCATTGGGGGGAGATAATCCTATTAGAATTCAATCCATGACTACCATTGATACCATGGACACAAAAGGTTCTGTAGAACAGACCATACGCATGGTAGAAGCTGGATGCGAATACGTGAGGATCACAGCACCAAGTGTCACTGAGGCACAAAACCTGGCGGTCATAAAACAAGAACTTAAAAAGCGTGGGTACAAAGTTCCTTTAATTGCCGATATCCATTTTACCCCAAATGCAGCAGAGCTGGCAGCAAGGATAGTTGACAAAGTAAGGATTAATCCTGGAAATTATGCTGATAAAAAGAAATTTGAAGTCATAGATTATACAGAAAGCGCCTACCAAGCTGAGCTCGACAGGATCAGGGAGCGTTTCACACCATTGGTGAAACTCTGCAAGGAGTATGGTACTGCCATGAGGATTGGTACAAACCACGGATCTTTATCCGATAGGATCATGAGCAGGTATGGCGATAACCCCATGGGCATGGTAGAGTCTGCTTTAGAATTCCTGCGCATCTGTGAAGATTTGAACTATTATGATATCGTTCTTTCCATGAAGTCCAGCAATACACAGGTGATGGTTCAAGCTTACAGGCTCTTGGTACAAAAACTTGACGAGGAAGGTTTGAAGCCATATCCTTTGCACCTGGGCGTTACAGAGGCGGGTGAAGGTGAAGACGGAAGGATTAAATCTGCCGTGGGTATTGGGGCCTTACTGGAAGATGGCCTGGGAGATACGGTCCGGGTTAGCTTAACAGAGGAACCAGAATATGAAGCCCCGGTAGCCAAAATACTGGTAGATAGGTATTTTAAAAGGCTTGGGCACATGCCTATTGAGCCTGTAATACAATCCCCAATAAATCCTTTTCAATATAGCCGAAGAAAGACGCACGAAATCCTAAATTTTGGTGGAGAAAATGTGCCTAGGGTAATTGCAGATTTGGGTTTATTTTCAGAAATTAAAGTTAAGGACCTTAAAAATATTGGGCACCATTACCTTCCTGAACTGGATAAATGGGTCATGAACGACCTTGGTACAGATTATGTGTATACTGGGCAGCATCCAATAAATTTTATGCTACCAAATGGCCTTAAAGAAATCCAGGATTACCCCGTATGGGTTGCTGCAGAAGACAAAGTAAATAAATTCCCACTAATTAATAATCAGCAAATTTCTTTTTTCAAGAACGATAAAGTGCACCCTGTACTTAATTTCCTGCGGTTGAAGATTGCCCATTTAGACAATGAAACTTTGGAATTGCTTAAAGAACAAAGAAACATTGTTGTGCTTTTGGATACTGATAATGAGCATGCCCTTGCAGAACAGCGAAGGTTTTTCTTTCATTTAATAGAAAATGACATCCATGTTCCTGTGGTAATACTCAGGAAATACAGGAATATATCTGAAGAACAGCTACAAATTTATGCAGGTACCGATATAGGAGGGCTTTTGATTGAAGGACTTGGCGACGGAGCTACCATCAGCACTGGCTTATTGTTCCCTCAGGATGAGGAAAAAATGTTAAAACTTGTAAAACAGTATAACACAGTGACTTTTGGTGTGCTTCAGGCGGCACGTACACGGATGTCAAAAACTGAGTATATTTCATGCCCTTCCTGTGGCAGGACATTATTCGACCTACAGGAAACCACAGCAAAAATAAGAAAGCGTACAGATCATTTAAAAGGCGTGAAAATAGGGATAATGGGATGTATTGTGAATGGCCCAGGAGAAATGGCTGACGCTGATTATGGTTATGTAGGTTCTGGAAAAGGAAAAATTACTTTATATAAAGGAAAGGAAGTTGTAAAAAAATCAGTTCCTTCAGAAAAAGCCGTGGACGAGTTAATAGAGATAATCCGCTCTGACGGGAAATGGATCGAACCGGAAAATTTGATAGAATCCGAAACATTATAATTAGGTTAACTTGTTTGGCTGGTACAAATTCAATATTTTATGACTGATCAAAATCAATTTAAAAGAAGGACGGAACCGGGTGAAAAAAATACCTTAAAGGATTATTTTCAGTTTGGGGAGGTG
>JALZND010000170.1 GCA_030857845.1 Bacteroidota bacterium
ATGGGTGACAAGGCTACTGCAAAAAAAACCATGAAAGAAGCTGGTGTTCCTACCATACCAGGTTCTGAAGGATTGTTAGGATCGATAAAAGAGGGCATGCAGATTGCCAAAGAAATAGGTTATCCTATCATTTTAAAAGCTACTGCTGGTGGTGGGGGAAAAGGCATGAGGATTGTAAGGAACGATTCGGAATTTACTAAAGCCTGGGATGATGCCAAAACTGAATCGAATGCATCTTTTGGAAATGATGGCCTATACCTGGAAAAATTTGTTGAAGAACCAAGGCACGTAGAAATCCAAATTGTAGGGGATAAAAATGGAAGGGCTTGCCACTTGTCGGAAAGGGATTGTTCTATCCAAAGAAGGCATCAAAAGCTGGTGGAAGAAACGCCTTCTCCTGCCCTAAACCAGGAATTGAGGGAAAGAATGGGAGAGGCTGCAATTAAAGGCGCTGAGTTCATAAACTATGAAGGTGTCGGAACTATTGAATTTTTACTCGACAAACACGGTGATTTTTACTTTATGGAGATGAACACCAGGATACAGGTAGAACACCCAATTACTGAAGAAGTCACAAATTTTGACCTAATTAAAGAGCAAATTAAAGTAGCTGCCGGTGTTGAAATTTCCGGAAAAAATTATTTTCCTCAATTGTTTTCAATGGAATGTAGAATAAATGCTGAAGATCCATCCAATGGATTCAGGCCTTCTCCTGGCAAAATTACAAATTTGCACCTTCCAGGCGGCCATGGTGTACGCATTGATAGCCATGTATATGCAGGCTATACAATTCCCCCAAATTATGATTCTATGATAGCCAAGCTAATTGTTACAGGACAATCAAGGGAAGAAGTAATCGTTAGGATGAAAAGAGCCCTTCAGGAATTTGTAATAGAAGGCATTAAAACAACCATACCATTCCACATCAAACTTATGGACGATAAAAGGTTCAGGTCTGGTAAATTTACAACTGCTTTTATGGATGATTTTGATTTAAGCACCCTAAAATCGTAGTTTAATGGTTTAAAGGTAGATGAGGCAATGGCATAGGCTGTCTCATGAAATGAATAAAAATTAATTTTTAAAATGATTATGAAATCCCATGAAAATATTTTCCTGGGATTTTTTTTTTAAATAGGCTGATTTTTATGCCAACCGATTAATGTAATATAAATTATATAATTTCATGTTACCTAAATTAATAAAATAATAAATTGCTGATGTGAAATATTGTTTTTTTATAGCCCTCATCTTATTCACTTCATTTGCCCATGGGCAAGATGAAAAACATTTCGTTCAGGTGGGAGTAACGGCAAATGCTTATAAAGGCGACCTGCAAAAATCATATGAAAATTGGGGATCTTCATTTCATTTAGGTTTAAGATTCAATAAAAAAAAGAGGCTTAATGGTTCTTTTCTTATTAGTATTGGAAGTGTTACTGGTCAAAATTTAAACCCAATTTTTCAAAATATCGAAAACTCCACTATTCAACCCAACCGGTTTTTCAGGAGTAGCATTCTTACAGGACAATATGACCTTCAGGTAAATATTATAAAAACTGAGCAGTTTGCTGTTTTCCTAAGCCAAGGCGTTGGCTTAATGCGGCACAACCCTAAAGATGATCAAGGAAACAATCTATTGGACCAGAACAGTACCCGTGCACCAAATGAAGATTTCAACAACATATCCATTATGTTTCCGACACAAGCAGGGGCAAGCTTAAAGTTGAAAAATGATTTCGGATTTGGGATCCAGACAGGATTTTTAAATACCCTTACAGATTATATAGATAATATTTCAATGCTTGGCAGCAATAATGGAAATGACAATATCCTCTTCGTCAGACTTTCTTTTTTAGCGCCAATATCACTGACAAAAAAGTGATTATTATAATGGCTTTAAGGTTTCACCTTCTATTTCTGATACAAGCTCATTATACCACTCCAAACCGTATTTCCTGATCAAGGCCTCTTTTAGGAATTTATATAGAGGCACATTTAATTCAGCTCCAAAAGTACAGGCTGCATTGCAGATACTCCACCGGTCATAATTGATGGCATCATATTCATCATATTTTGAAATCCTAATTGGATAAAGATGGCAAGAAATAGGTTTTTTAAACGAAGTTTTCCCATGCAAATAAGCCTGCTCTATGCCACATTTTAAAATCCCTTTCTCATCGAAAGTTGCATAGGCACATTCTTTGTCATCAATGGTGGGTGTACTGTAATCTCCTTCAAAATCCAGTACATATTTACCTTGTTGCTCTATTGCCTCAATTCCTTCAGGTGATAAAAAAGCCTTTACATCTTCATAAATTTCATCCAGGATCGGAAGTTCTTCCAGTTCAAGGGGGGCTCCCAGGTCACCTTCTACACAACAAGCACCTTTACACTTTTCAAGGTTACACACGAAAAGGCCTTCTTTTATATCGTCACTTATTACTGTATTGCCAATAAGTATCATATTTCTTGTATTTAGGGAGGGAATTCCACCTTTTATATAAACCTTAAAAGGTGAAGATTACAGCTTCCCTATTCAACTTATAGATTAAAATGAAATGATCCTCTATAACAATAAAGTTCTAAGAGGCAACAAAGGTAGCAAAAGATTGCAACATATCCATTTCAGGTGATTTAATATACTGTAACAGTATCTGGCTCAGGTTCAGCAATGATTTTACCTTTTTCCCTGATCGATTTAAATTCAGACCCTTCCTTCCATTGAGGAAAATATGATTCTTCTCCAATTCTTTTCCCCACAAGAAAAAAGAGCTGTACGTCTTCTACCATTCCTGATAAATCCCAATTATCAGGATCATACTGGTCTGAAGGCTGATGGTAATGTTTTGAAGTAAAATCCTTGCTCATATTTTCCGCGAAGGCGATGCCATGTTCGGCATGTTCATATCCACCTTTTGCATAAAGTGCAGGAACCCCGGCCTTAGCAAAATTAAAGTGATCAGAACGAAAAAACGAACCTGTTCCAGGATTAGGGTCTGGATGAATATATCTTCCCTGTGATTTTGCTATTTCGAAAGCATAATCATCAAGCTCAGAATGGCCATGCCCTATAATGGTTAGGTCTTTCATTTTCCCCAATGCATTCAATGCATCCATATTGATATTTGCCACAGTCGTCTCCAATGGAAAAATTGGATTTTCTGCATAATAGGCTGAGCCGAGCAAACCTTGTTCTTCTGCTGTCACTGCCAGGAACACAATAGACCTTAAAGGCCGGGTTTTGGTTTTTGTAAATGCTTCAGCTATTTCCAGCAAGGCTGCCACTCCACTGGCATTGTCAATGGCTCCGTTATAAATTGTGTCGCCGTTAACAGCCGCCCCAATACCTAAGTGATCCCAATGAGCCGTATAAACAATATGTTCCGAAGCAAGGTCAGTACCGGGGTACAGGCTTACTACGTTATATGACTTTGAATTTTTAAAGGTATTTTTAATGGATAAAGAAATACTGAGTCCCAATGAAAAAGACTGAAACCCTCTTTTTGTTGCTTCTTGCGTAAAATCATATTCATATCCTGCTGCGGCAAAAATTTTACCTGCAGACTCCTTAGAAATCCAACCTTCAATGGCAGTTCGATGAAGGTTTTGATTTTTATCCTGAAGATATAATTTAGAACCTGTCCAACCATTTTCTACTACCTGCCATGGATAACTTGCCGGTTCTGTATCATGAACAATCAACACTCCATTTGCTCCTTGACGTGCCGCTTCTTCATATTTATAACTCCACCTGCCATAATAGGTCATTTCTTTCCCTTTAAAGAAGGTAGAATCACCAGAAGTAAACCCAGGATCATTAATAAGTAGTATCACAGTTTTTCCTTTTACATCAAGGCCTTCATAATCGTTCCACCCATACTCCGGGGCTACAATTCCATAGCCGGCAAATACCAGTTCTGAGTCACGCAAACTCACTTTATCTTTAATGTGGCGGGAAACTGCAACGAAATCAGTATTAATATTGAGGTCAATTTTTTTTCCCTTTCCCCTAATAGACATTTTTTGAGTGGGGGCACCTGTAATCTCAACCATGGGGACTTCCTGGTAATAACTACCATTGTTGGCTGGCTTCAGGCCCATGTTCATGAATTCATTTCTTATGTATTCGATAGTTTTTTCTTCCCCTATGGTAAAAGGTTTACGCCCTTGAAATTCATCAGAAGCCAGATTTTTAATATGCCTTGACAAATCAGCTTCATTTATAGTTGAAACAGCAGCTTGTTCCTTTTTTACTTCTTGGTCACAGGAAGTAAATATCAATGCAGAATAAATAATGGTCAAAACAATAATTGAGCTCTTATACATATGCCAGTAGAATCCTATCACTTGAAAATGAATATATCGTTAACGGAAAAAGAATTGGTTTGAATATAATCAGGGAACTTGGACAGTAACTTTGAGAGAATGTAAAGTTGTTTTTTCTTTTTCCACTACTAATAACTGCAAAAAATCCCTTAAAAAAAACAATAAGGGAAAATTTCACCTTAGTTTAAATTCAAAATATATTTAATCCAATAATTAATAAATATCAACCCAAGGGACAAACCTTAACAAGGCAAAAAACAGAAGCACTAAAATATTCTTGTAAAATATAATAAAAAACAATAAAGTTATAAAACTTGGGACTTATGCTTTGAAATTTAATATTATATGCTTCGCTTAGGATTTGAATAGGGAAAAGTTTTTAAAATATTTATTAAATTAGTGTTTCATGAGATATTTGCCAAAAAATAAGATATGCGCATAGGAATGATCCTCGACAATTCATTTCCCCCAGATCCACGGGTCGAAAATGAAGCGGTAAGTTTGATAAAAAATGGGCACGAGATTTTCTTGTTTTCGCTTTGTTATAAAGGGTTTAGCAAATCAGAAAATATAAAAGGTATTCAGGTAAAGAGATACCCTGCGGGAAAATTGATCTACAAATTATCAGCTTTGGCCTATACCATCCCGCTCTACCATTTACTGGTAGAACCGAAAATAAATGACTTCATTGTAAACAACCGACTCGATGTACTTCATGTTCATGATATGCTCATTGCAGAAGCTGTTTTCAAGGCCAACAAAAAACACAAACTCCCGGTTGTTTTAGACCTTCATGAAAATAGGCCCGCGATTATGAAGTTTTATAACCATTTAAATAAATTTCCAGGAAAATACCTCATTGACTTAAAAAAATGGGAGAAAAAGCAAAAAGAGTTCTTAAAGAAAGCTGATTGGGTCATATTGGTCACCAAAGAAGCAAAATTTGATTTTGTAAAAAAATACAACTTAAACCCAGGAAAAATCATAGCCGTACCCAATACCACTATTACAGAAATATTTTACAATTATCCTTTAGATCAAGCAACCATCGATAAATTTGCTGGCAATTTTAATATATTGTATTTAGGTGACACGGGCTTGAGAAGAGGCACAGATCTGGCAATAAAAGCCCTTGCTATTCTGAAAGAAAAAATTGACAAACCCCGTTTAATCTTTGTAGGGAAAAGCAAAGAAGATACCCATTTGAGGTCCATTGCCAAAGAATTGCAGGTAGAGGATATGGTTAGTTTTGAAGGTTGGCAGGACCTTTCCAAATTTCCATCCTATATTCTTGCTTCTGATGTTTGCATTTCACCTTTATGTCGCAATATCCATCATGATACAACCTATGCAAATAAAATTTTTCAATATATGTCTATGGGCAAGCCAGTAGTAGTAAGTAATTGTGAAGCCCAGGCAAAAGTAATTGAGGAGGAAAGATGCGGCCTCGTACATGAAGCAGGAAAAAAGAAGGACCTCGCAGATAAAATATTTAAACTATATAACAATCCTGCTTTAAGGGAAGAATTAGGTAAAAACGCAAAAACGGCTGTATTAAAAAAATATAACTGGGAGATTACCAGCCAAGAATTAATTAAATTATATGGGAAGATAGGACAAGAAAAAGGCGTGGATTTTCAGCAACATGCAGTTTGAAAAGCAATATGTGGAAACACTTCAATCTTTTTCTTCTTTTATTATCAGTTCCAGCTCTTTTCTTACCTCTGTTTTGTTCATGCCATCATATGGGGCAGTTACAATAGCTTTCAGTAGGTCGCCCACAATATATCCCGGAAAACCAAGGGCTTTGGCAAACAAAGTAGTAATTTCAAGTTCTACATCTTCTATCTCCTGGTCCAGGTAAATCATATATACAACATCGTATACTTGCTCCAAAGCATCTAATCTATTGTCGGGTAACTCGAAATTAACCTCTTTGTAATTTTCTGGAAATAGATATTCTTCCCTTTGAAGTGTAAGCTGATAGCCCCATTTTTGAATGCAATGAAGAAAATCTTTGGATGTATATTGATGTTCAATAAAAAATGCATACAAGTTTTTAAAACTCTTCTTAACAGATTCGTACTCTTGTGAATCTAATCTAATACCTCTCATAACTGTAATTAATGTTTAACAAAAATATACATCTTAGGCCTTGAACCTTATATGCTTTTATGCATAATAAGTCTAGAGTAATATTTCCTAAAATATTTAATACTTTTTGTATTCTTCTATTTAAATATATAACTTATTAAACCGAAATTTGGGCCCTAATAGCTATCTTATATTGACAAGAACCGCCTTATCATCTTTATTTTGTGTTAATTCTGCCAAATTTGGGCTGTTGATCCTCAGCGATTCGAAAGTCCCTTCTTCAATAATCCTCCCATTTTCTAATATATAAATATAATCAAATAGGGGCAACAAGTGTAACCTATGCAAGGAAGATATGACAGTTTTCCCTTCAAAAGCTTTAAATAATTGCTGATATAAATGTAATTCCGTTTTCGGGTCTACACTACTTGTAGGCTCATCCATGAGCACAATGCTACTACTCCTTGCAGCCAGGATGCCACGGGCTAGAGCCAACCTTTGCTTTTGCCCCCCTGATAAGTTAACGCCATTTTCCTTGATTTGTGTTTCAATGCCATCTGGTAGTTTATTTAAAACTTCAGAAAATTGTGCTATTTCACAAACTTCCCTTATCTCTTCTTCTGTAAATGGCAAGCCAAGGGTAATATTGTAAGCAATTGTGTTTTCAAATATTTCAGGTTGCTGAGGAAAAAGACTGACTGTGTTTGCAATATTTGATAAATTAAAACCATCACAGCTGTCCACTTCCACCTTTAGGCCATCTTCTACCTGGTACAAACCTCGCAACAATGATAGCAAGGTACTTTTGCCACTCCCACTTTCTCCAATAAGGGCTATTTTTTCACCTCTATTGATTATTATGTTAAGGTTATGCAATCCATTTGCACGTTTTTTATCTGAAGAAACTTCAGGATGAACAAAATCCAGGTTTTTTATATTGATTTTTTGCCAATTGGAAGATAATGGAACCGCAACTTTAGGAGATGAATTCTTTTCGTACTCATCAAAAATCAAATTTGCTGTCTGCACATCAGTATGATGTTGCAATACCTGTGTGTATTGTGAAGCAATATCATAGAACACACTGGTAAATTGGGTTACAAAACCTATCATGGTTATAAGGCCCCCAATATAAAATACCTCTCCCGGAACCCAGTTTTGGTAGACATATCCTACCATAATAACAACGTAAATCAAAGATACCATCATTTGCGCAGCAAACCATTTCCATTCGTTGATGGAAACAGTTTGCCGGAATGATGGATATATATCAGAGACTTTGTTCATTAGGCCAGCTTCCATCCTTCTTTCAAGGCGCAGGGTTATCA
>JALZND010000577.1 GCA_030857845.1 Bacteroidota bacterium
ATTGTGATTAGAGCGAAATATATAAAGTTGAAACGGAATATCTTCATATTAAAAACTGAGTGTATAGCTAATATAGGGAAGCACTGGAAACAGCGAGCGGCTCACCAGCTGTTTTTTCACAATATCCCCCTCGGACTTATTGTTTCTGAAATCAAGAAAAAATGGGTTCGCCCTGTTGTAGGCATTGTAAGCTCCAAAGCTCCAGGTAGCGGATCTCCCTCTTTTTGTAGTTTTTGAGTAGGCGGCCCCTACATCCAGCCTGTGGTATTTGGGCATTCTGGCATTGTTTCTTCCACTGTAAATAAAAACTTTGTTACCTTCAATATCTTCCTGTATGCCTGAAGGGACTGTGACCGGGTGGCCGGTTGAAAAAACCCAGGTGGCGAACAAATTCCATGCTTTTGACACGTCGTAGCTGCCTGTGAAAGACACGTCGTGCCTGCGGTCATACCTTCCGGGATGCCAATTTCCGAAATTAATATTATCAAATCGCCTGTTGTTCCAGGCCAAAGTATAGGCAATCCACCCGGTAAAGGGGCCACTTTTGCGGTTAAGGAAAAATTCCAATCCGTATGCTTCGCCAACTCCTTCTCTTACTATTTCATCCTGCCAGTTTTGATTGAATGAGCTTATTAAAAAATTAGAACCTTGCCTATAGTCGATCAAGCCTGTCATGGTTTTATAATAGCCTTCTACCGTGAATTCTGAATTGATGCCCGGTAAGGATTTGGTGAGTCCCAGGGCCACCTGCCGCGAAAATTGAGGCTTTACCTCTCTGGTAGCAGGAACCCAAATGTCGTTGGGAAAACCTACACCACTGCTTGTCAGCAGATGTATATACTGCCGCATAGTGCTATAAGAACCCTGCAATGAAAATAACGCAGGCAGTTTAAAGTTGATGGACACTCTTGGCTCCAGCGAATTGTAGGTGGTGCCTTCTACATTAAACACCGACCACCTTGCCCCGGTATTAACTTTAATTCTTTCATTCAGCACAACTTCATCTTCTATAAAAGCAGCTCCTTCCACCGCATATATAGTATTTGCTTTATTAAGGCTATCTATGTTCAAGGAATAACTCGAGTTGTAATTGCTCGGAAGGAACTGATGCCTGATGGCCTCCAGGCCCACTTTTATAGAATGATTCGGAGAAGGTAAAAAATCAAGTGCTGTTTTAATGGTATAATCATTTACACGTGACTCTGTATTAAAAAAGTCGGTAACCACTTTATCTTGTGAATTAGATCCTTCCATCATGTAGCGATAGCGGGAATAGGTAAAGACAGATCTGGAGAACAGCTTAGGGTTTAGCGGTTTTACATACCGAGCAGATGTTGTAAAGTTTCCCCAATTTAACCTAAACTTTGAATTTTCGGTCTCAATACCATCGTAGGCAACAAGAAAATCGTTTCCGTTGTAAAAGCTAAGAAACAACCTGGACCCATCTTTAAACTGGTGGTTGACCTTTCCATTCAGGTCGTACAGCCAATAGTTTACAAAGTTGTCCGAACGGCCTTGTTTAAAACTTATAAAGGATGGAAGAAGAAACAAGCTTAAATAAGAAGACCTTGCTGAAAGGATGAACGAAGATTTGTTTTTGGAAATGGGGCCTTCAATGCTAAATCTGGAACTGATGATGCCGATGCTTGCCTCTCCTTTGAGCTCCTGATTATTTCCTTCTTTCATTGTAATGTCCAACACAGAAGACAATCGGCCACCAAACCGGGCAGGAAACCCGGCTTTATACAGATCCACATTCTTTACTGCATCAGGATTTAAAATCGAAACGAAGCCAAACAAATGTGAAGCATTATAAACAACCGCCTCATCGAGCAGGATCAGGTTTTGATCCGGAGAACCACCCCTGATATAGAGTCCGGTGCTTCCTTCAGTGCCTATAGAAACACCGGGCGTAAGTGATAGTGCTTTGATGATATCGGATTCTCCAAAAATAGCAGGCACTTGTTTAAGGCGTTCTACAGGAATATTGATCAGACCTGGTGGGCGGGTGATGGCCGTGTTTTCAGGTATAATCACAACCTCGTCAAGAACCTTGCTTAGGGGCGTCAATCTAATTGCAATAGAAGTATCTTTTTTTAGATAAAAATTCAATAGTAGAGGATTGTATCCTAAATAGGATGCAGAAATACTGATGTCCCCAACAGGAAGCGTCAGGCTAAAAAAACCATATTGATTACTGGATGTTCCCCTGTTCAAAGTTACATCGCGTATGGCACCACCAAGAAGCGACTCGCCCGAAGATGCATCCGTCAAATAACCACTAATAGTGGCATTTTGACCAAAAATTATATGACTTAGAAGAAGTAATACAATAATAAAAATAAAGCGGTACATGAAGTTAGATTGTATGTCTCAGAC
>JALZND010000171.1 GCA_030857845.1 Bacteroidota bacterium
TTTTTGAACTAATATAAGAGAAATGAATATTTAATTGGTTAAGGTAAAATAAAATTTTAATAAAATAGCATTGTTATTAAGTAATTATTTTAATAAATATCTAAAAATTATAAAATCAATTTCAATTATAATAAATAAATAAGGTTTTTGTAAAATTATATTTCTTGAAAAGAATAATAAAAAAATTATATTTCTTGTTTATCCTTTTTTGCATAATTTAATTTTTTTCTTACATCAGATTTATTTTTTAATTTCTTTATAAAAAAAAAGTGATCCGCTTGGTTTTCCATATCTATCAAACACGGGTTTTCGTGTTTTCATTTTGTACTTAAATATCCAAAATTTTACCTAATATTAATAAATTAAGTTAAAATTTATAGTGGTTTACACTAAAAAATACATTATTATTTCATTTTAGGTTTAAATTTACACTTGTTTTATAAAACATGTTAATTTTGTATTGAAAGTTGCAATTATTATAATCGATTTTAAATTCTTATTATTTAATATCTCAAAATCTTTTTTAATATGTTGCGCGCTTAAATAATAACTTATTAACAACTTTTCACTTGATTCATAGATCAAGTAGGCATTGCTTAAGTAATTGGTACCTAAAATAAAGTTAACTCCAAATTATAATATCTTTAACATCATGTAGATAATAATTCGGAAACTTTAGTTTTTTAAAAATGTTTAAATATTTATTATTTATAATCTTTCACTTGTTATTAAATCTCGTGTCTGATATTATAAATCGAGGCATAATTTTCAAAATATATGTATTGGATCAAATTTCAATATTTAATTCATGTGTGTTAAATAAAAAAAAGGTATTTTAGTTTAAAAAACTTTGATTTTGTCGGGCCAAATAAATGGAGGAACATTAAATTTCTAATTAAATGCAAAAAATCCTTTAGAAGCGAATTAGCTAAATTCAAATGCATAATATCTGAAAACGCATTAAAATAGAGGATAGGAATTTTACAACAGCACCCAATCAGCTCCAAAACAAGTTGGTGCTAAAAAACAGTTAAAAATCAATTAATACCAAAAGGGTTTTAATTCACCACAATATCATCCTGTTCCCTACAACTCCTTGTTTTGTCGTTAACTTTAAGATGTATATCCCTTTGCTCAAAGTGGATGCGGCTTTCCAGTTAATAAATCCCTGGCCCCTTTTATGACGGCCTAAATCCATTGTATCTACTAATTTTCCATCGCCGCTGTAAATCGTGATTTGCGCATCGGTTTCATCGGTGAGATAAAATGTTATTACCGTGAAATCTTCCACAGGATTTGGGTAATTATATATTTCCAGTTTATTTTTTAATATATTTTCGTCAAAAGTAAAAGTGGTTTGCAATTCAGGGACTTTAAGGGACCATATTCCCCTACCATGTGTAGCAACAATAACCTGGTCGTCCACAACTTTCATCGCCCAAACAGAAACAGAGGGCAGGTTTGAATTCAAGAGTGTCCATGTAGTACCATTGTCTTTTGATTCAACTATGCCAATTTCCGTGCCTACCCAAATTGTTTCTGGCTTGTGGGGCATTACCAACAAGCAATAAACAGCAACGTCCGGAAATCCATTGTTACTTGATGAGCCCTTGCCATAACCTGAAAGTTCCTCCCAGGTAGTGCCTAAATCAAGTGTTCGGACAATTTTAGGGCTTCCGGCAAATGAAAACAGGGCATATGCTGTGTGTGGCTGCGAAGGATGGGTAGCCAATCCGGAAATACGGCCCAGGTTTACTGCCTCATAATTGTTTACTTTATTAAATGTTTTCCCATCATCGGTCGAAACATGAAGCCTTCCAGAGAGGCTCATCGCACCACCTGCCCACACTATATCAGGATTTGCAAGCGATATTTTAATGTTGGTAAAAGACCCGAAGGTCCAATCTTCTGATATGGGGATTGACTTCCAGTCTTCACCAAAGTTTTCTGTTTTCCAGACTCCGGACGCACCAATGGTATATAAGGTGTTGGGCCTTGAAATTGTATAGGCAAGGCGGGAGAAAAAAGGTGCTTTATCTTCTCCCACATCCAAAAGGCCTGTTTTTGCTGATCGGTAGATTTTCCCTCCATCTGTAGATATTCTAAAATTGTTATACTGGCTACTGGCCACTATTTTTTTGGGATCAGAGTAATGCCATACCACATCAAAGCCATCTCCCCCCAATTGCTGGATATAATCTGTACTTGCATCGGGTATTTTACCACGGGGCGATTTCCATGTGCCATTGTCCTGCATACCACCGATATATTCTTCCGACCGGGGCCTTTTATCAAAACCATAAAATTGGCCAGTATTTAAGCCCTTTCCTGCAAACTCCCAATCACCGTCCGCCTCGCCAGGGTTTGATGCTGGTTTGGATACATGGACTCCACCATCATTTGTGCTTACAATCCTATACCTTCCTGAAGTCTGAGGGATAAAAGTAATACTGTGGTGGTCCGGGTGCACATCTTTGTTTTTACCGTCAAACTCTTCATAGGCATCGGTAAGGTGCTGCGAATTTTTATACCTGTGCAAAACAGGGCCATATTTGATGATTAAAGAAGATTCAGGCAATAAGTCTTCTTGCCACACTGCTCCTTCCATTAAATTGGGCCATATAGAGTATATGTTTTTATAAGCCATTCCCGCTGGCTGTGAAATCCTTTGATCGGGTTCATCCTTGTAATCAACAGCACTTATAAACAAATATTCCCTTCCCTGCGCTGGATCATCCTGGTTCCTTACTTCCAGGTCAAAAAACCCATCACCTCTTTGGTCCCGAAAGGAGATCATCAATTGCCGGTTGGCGCTGAGGTCCCAAACTTCAAATGGCACCTCAACATAATCCTTGTATATATATTCTTTAGGTGTTACACCTGCACCATGACCTTCAGGAACGGTGAACCTGTGCGCTTTTTGTTTTTTTCCTGGACCAAAATTTATGGATACGGATACGTAATCTGAATTGGATACATCTATTGGATAACCATTTTCGGCTTCAAACCAATCTGTCCCTTTCCCTAAAGCCCCGTAAAAAAATGGTGCGCCCCAGTTAGAACCTGCAAAAAAAGATTTGGTGTTAATTTCATCCACAGAAGTGACTTGGTTTGCCCCTTGCCCTACACCTTGCTTCATCTTCATTTTCCATAAATCTATTCCACCAGCATAAACTATATTATGATCTGAAGGATGTACTGTCAACGAATTGTTGTACCAGCCTTGTGTACCAAACCAATTAGGGTTGCTTTTTCTGCCTTCCTCAACCACAAGGGTCCAACTTGCCCCAGCATCTTCAGAAATAAACAAGTTTGAACTATTGCCAGACATATTGCCTTCTGCTGCAGCATATATAACTGAAGGTTTGGTTGGGGATATTGCGAGCTCAATCCTTCCACTGGTTTGTAGCAACCCTGTTTGCTCCCAAGTTTCGCCGCCGTCCGAAGATTTGATCACACCAACTGAATTTATTGTCGCATATTGGACAGAAAAATCCTTCGGGGAAAAAACTAATTGTTGAATCCGTGTGTCAGCCTGATAAACTTGACGCCACTTTATCCCCCCATCGGTAGATTTAAAAATGGCAGAAGAGAATTCGGGGTAATTGGGCCCTGAATTGGCACATAATAAAAGGATATCCGGATTTTCAGGGTGTACTATTATGCTGTTGATGTTCCTGAAATCGTTGTTGTTGGCAGTTGCAGATAGTTGAACCCATGAGTCGCCCGCATCAGTGGATTTGAAAACGCCATCGCCATTTACGGATCCCCGATTAAAAAAACCTTCGCCGGTACCTGCATAGATAATATTTGAATGCGTTGGCGCCATGGCAATTGTGGTGGTAGCCAAATTTGGCAAATTTGGTGTTTTGTTGTACCAACTATTTCCACCATCTGTAGTCTTCCAAATTCCGCCCCCAACGGTTCCTGCAAGCCAGGTATTGTTTAGCGGATCTCCTGGGAGCACTAAGAAACCCCGGGTCCTGCCTGGCACATTGGCCGGCCCTTTCTCCTCCCAGCCTAAAATAGGCGGCTCTGCTTCAGCTTTTAAAATACTATTAACTTTAAGGCTATGCTGATAGGCTTTATTTAACTCGTATAATTTGTTGTTTGCTGGATATTCAGGAAATTCTTTCCCATACGGGGTCCTGATCAGTGATTCAAATTCGGCAAACTTGCCTGGCCCATCATATTTTATAGAGCCATATTTCTTTTTGTTTTTTTTGAATGTTTTTTCCGCCTTTATAATTGCTTCGGTAGTTTTTCCATTATCGACGGGAGCATCAATTGAATGAAAGCTTTTATCATAAGCTTTGAAAAACAAAAAAAAACTTACCAATACAACAAGTATTATTCTCTTCATAATACAAGAGGTGTCTTAATAATATAACACTTTTTTAACTTTATGGCATCATTTTTCCAGAAAGCTTGGGTATTCAAAGGATTTTTTTTACACATTTGTAAAAGAAGATAATTCTTAAATTTATAATGGGAGCTGAATAAGATATTAGTTGGCTAACATTGGGAACAAGAGATAAATTCCTGACATGCATATTATTCTTGAACCATTCAATATTACCAAATAACCTACTTTTTTCCAATAGGTAATTCAAACTTTTAAAGGGGGGCATTTGGAGTAAAAAATGCAAGATTTTAAATGATGGTTTTTCAGGAATTGAATGACTTTCGGAAATTTAAACCTTAATTTAGAATTATTAGTTAAAAATAAATTCACATAAATTTACAATTATGGCAAATAATGCACAATATACGGGGATTACATCTGAAATTTTTGATAAATTAAGGGGCCAACTATCAAAAGTAGGTATTGATATGGAAGGAAATACGGGTCAGATTGCCGAAAAAGGAATTTCTGCAAATTATGCATATAGCCCTGAAGCAAAATCTTTGTCAATCAATGACGTAAAAGTTGGTTTTCCTGCAAACATGATGTACAATGCAGATACCATTCTTGAAAAAATTTCTGAGACGGTAGAAGGCTCAGGCGGTCAAAGGGTAGCTTAACGGATATAATGATCAATTCATTACCCATAGCCTCAAAGTTTAAACTGTGGGCTATGGGTATAATTGTAGGCATGAATAAAAACTGTGGACTATAAAACGTGTTTTATGGATATGAACTTGATAATTGGAACCCCATTTAAAAGAAAATAACTGCTATCCTGCTTTTATGAGTTTAAATTCAATACGGCGATTTTTTTGCCTATTTTCTTCGTTGTCATTAGGCGCTACAGGATCTGACTGGCCATAACCTTTAAATGAAAGTCTTTCCCCCTGGATACCGCTTTCTTTGAGATATTCAAAAACTGCTTTGGCCCTGTTTAAGGACAAAGCTTTATTGTATGATTCTGCACCTTGATTGTCGGAAAAGCCGGCAATCTCTACTTTGAGTTGTGGATTGGCATTTAGGAATTTCACCACCTTTGTAAGCTCTGTTTTTGATTTGTTTTTCAGATCATATTTGTCGGTATCAAAAAAGATGTTTTTAAGGATGGCACTTTCTCCGGTTTTAATAGGATGTAAGTAAATATCTATAATGACTGGTTCTTTTTCAGAATTACTATCAGAATAGTTAAAGTTTAAACTTTCAAATAGATAATCTTTCCTTGAGATAAAAAGGGCGTATTCAGACCCTTCTGTCAACACCATAAGATAGTCTCCATTGACGGGGTCGGAAGAGACTTGGGAAACCAGTTCATCTAAAGCGAGGTCGTACAATTCGATTTCTGCATCCAGTGGTTTTTTGGTATCAGCATCGTAAACTTTGCCGGCCACATAATTGCTCTTGTTTGTAACCTGAATCTCTTCCGGCACATCAAACTCAAAGATAAAGCTGCTGTGGTAGGTATCGGCCCTTTTTTGTTCATGTGAATAATATCCTTTTTTGCCATCGGATGTTATAAACAATGATATTTGGTCATTATAATTATTTAAAGGATATCCCAGGTTTTTAGGTGCTGTCCATCCAAAATCTTTCTTTTCGACAAAATATAGATCAAAGCCGCCAAACCCAGGAAAACCTTTTGAAGCAAAATATAATGTTTGGCCATTTACATGTATAAAAGGGGATACTTCATCTTCTTCCGTATTGATTTCAGGACCTAAATTTTCTGCCGAAGACCACTCACCGCTGCTATTGATCCTGCTGTACCAAATATCCCTCTTCCCTCGCCCACCGGGCCTATTTGAGACAAAATACAAGGTCCGCCCATCGGCTGATAGTGAGGGCTGGGATTCCCAGGCACTGGAGTTTACTTTAGGGCCAAGGTTAACAGGTTCGCTCCACTCATTTCCTATTTTAAAGGAGACGTATAGATCACAGCTGCCAAATGATTTTCTGCCCTGGCAAGAAGTAAAAATCAACATCTTTCCATCGGCAGAAATGGTACAGGTACCTTCATTGGCCTTGGTGTTTATTTTTGGAGAAATGGATGCTGGTTCACTCCATTGCAGCTTTCCATTATCACCTTCAATTTTATGGCTTATATAAATATCTTCGTCATATTGGGGTTCATATTTATATAACCTAGTAAAAATCAGTGTCTGTTGATCGGCAGTAAGGACCGGGAAGTTTTGGAAATTGTATTGATTTATATGTTGGGGCAAGGGTTTTGGATCAAATGACAAAGGCTTATTGATGTTTTCGGAGGCAAAATCCACATTTTCCTGAAGGTTTTGAACATCTTTCCTGATCCTGGGGTCCTGAGGATTCTTGGATATAATATTTTTCAGGAATTCATCAGCATTGCTATATTTTCCAAGGCTGAAATAATGTTCAGCCAAGGCATAGTACCCTCCAATAAACATCATATCATCAGGTTTTAAGGCAACTGCCTTCTCGAAATGCAGCAAAGCCAAATCAGGCTTGTCAAGACTTTTGTAAAGGGTGCCAAGGCGCAAATGGGCTTCTGCAAATTTTGGGTCACGTTTTACAGATTCCTGAAGCAATTCAACGGCTTTTGAATACTGTTTCCTGATTATATAATTTTCAGATTCATGGTAATTGCTGATAGCCTTTTTATTTTTAGTACTTAGACCTGCTGGTTTTTGTGCCTGAACGTTAAAAGTGCCTGATATGAGCAAAATTGATATAATAAGAAGTTTATATATTCTGTGTTTCAAATTCTGGAAGTATAATTAATAGGGTTTAAAAGAATATTACAACGGCCAATCCAATAAAAAAATATAAAAGGTCCTGAATGAAATTAAGAACATTTTATTAAACATTGTCATTAATTATAGCATATAATGAATATACCACCAAACATATAGCTGCTATAGTAGGTGCTATAGAATAAATGCCAGTATCCTTCATTTAAATCCATTTCTATAAGCTAACAAATGAGCAATGTGAATGCTATGGAATATTTAGGTATTTATGGATTTGAAGGGAAATTTCCCATTTGGGATTTTGCTTTATATAATCTACTATCAGTGGCAACATTTCTTTAGATTTGCTCCATTCAGGCTGCAGGTACAATTTGCATGAAGGATTTACAAGTGGCAAAAATGATTCTGCCCAGGCAAAATCGCTCTTGTTAAAAATTATGATTTTAAGCTCATTTGCCTGAAAAACAACGTCCGGAATTGGGGCTTTAAATTTTTTCGGGGAAACACAAATCCAGTCCCATGTCCCAGAAATTGGATAAGCACCTGAGGTTTCAATATTATTCTGAAAGTCGTTGCGGTGCAACTGCTCTGTTAAAAACCCTAGGT
>JALZND010000172.1 GCA_030857845.1 Bacteroidota bacterium
CTATCATTCTATCATTCTATCATTCTATCATTCTATCATTCTATCATTCACCCCTTTCCATACCTCAACCGGGTCAGGCTCCCTGGGCTGTCTTCTACTTTTTGCTTTCCTGTACCTATGCCTACTGCACGCATGATCTTCTCGGCGCCGTGCTTGAACCTGATCTTGTCCATGGCCTGGTAGAGGTTTATATAAGTTTCAGTATCATCAAAAAGGTGTATCTGATAATTGCCGTGCACCAGGTGGCTAAAGCGTACCCCAATCAAGCGGATCAACATCCGCCGGTCGTAGAGTTTGTTAAAAAGCTCCAGCGCGTGGGCTATCAGTACATGGTCGGCCGAAGTATAAGGAACATGGACCTGCTTGGTCACGGTATCAAAATTTGAATAGCGGATCTTTACGGCAATGCAGGCCGTCAGCTTTTGCTCGCTCCTTAGCTTAAAAGCTATTTCTTCCACCATACTGATGAGCAAAGCTTTCAGCATCTTCACATCAATGGTGTCTTTGTCGAAGGTATTTTCCGTGGAGATAGATTTGCGCTCCGAAAACGGCACCACCGGTGTATCGTCGATGGCATTGGCCCTTCTCCACAGTTCCAGCCCGTTTTTCCCCAAGAGGTTTTCCATCAATTCCATAGGGATTTCCCTTAATGTGGCAATGGTGGTGACCCCCATGCGGTAGAGCAGCTGGCACGTCACCTTCCCCGCCATTGGTATTTTAGAGACTGGCATGGGGGCCAAAAACTCCTTTTCGGTGCCTTTAGGCACCTCCTTTTCCCCATTGGGCTTGGCCTCCCCGGTAGCTACTTTTGACACCATCTTATTTACGGACAATCCCAAAGAAATTGGCAATCCAGACTCGCTCATGATCGTCTGGCGCAATTCTTTTGCCCATTGATAGCAGCCAAAAAACCGGTCCATCCCGCTTATATCAATGTAGAATTCATCAATCGAAGATTTTTCAAAAACAGGGGCTTTGTCAGCAATGATCTCCGTTACCAATTTCGAGTGCTGGCTATATGCCTCCATATCGCCCGAGATGATCAGTGCCTGGGGGCACAATTGCCGTGCTACACGTACAGGCATGGCAGAATGCACCCCAAACTTCCGGGCTTCGTAGCTGCAGGAAGCCACCACGCCCCTATCGCTACTGCCACCAATAATCAAGGGCTTCCCCATCAAGGCACTATTGCGCAGCCGCTCCACCGACACAAAAAAGGAATCTAAATCTAAATGTAATATAGAACGCAAGGTATTCATTGGCTAATATAATTAGTATTTCAATATACAATTATACTAATTATTTTAGCTTTTTGTTTAGAAGAAATGAAAAAAATAATACATCCTCCTCCTGTTGTTCATTTGCATCTTTTTAAACAAGCAGGGGTATAAGGAGTTGGTAAAGCAAAATAATCACAGAAAGAAATTTGAAAACGAAAAGCTATAAAAGGTTAATAATTGCTCATTATATTACAGCCCTTATCGTAATAATTTTAGTCACTTCATCCTCATGTGCTTTCCGGCGCGTAACCAGGAACAAGGACATTCCCTATATGGAATATGACTCAGCCCGATCCATACCGGCACAACAGCTGAACATATTTTCTCCCCGAAAACCCAAAGACCTTAAAGATGTATTGATTTTTATTCATGGCGGCAGCTGGAAATCAGGAAACAAGGATCTTTATAATTTTTTGGGTAACCGGATGGCTCGAAAAGGGATATTAACAGTAATCATCAGCTATCCATTAAATAATGTGGCCACTTACAATGAAATGGCCATAGCTTCTGCAAGGGCTGTAAAGTGGATGCATAACAACATCAAGGATTATGGAGGGGATCCTGAAAAAATATTTGTTTCAGGACATTCGGCGGGGGGCCACCTGGCAGCCCTTATCGCCATACGCAATGAATATTTTGACTCTGTTGGAATTAAAAGCCCTTTGAAAGGTGTGATACTGATAGATGCCGCCGGACTTGATATGTACGGATATTTAAAAGAGGAGCAATTCCAAGAAGGTCACTATCACCTGAGAACCTTTACTTCAAAACCTGCCGTCTGGAAAGAAGCCTCTCCCATGTACCATGTACATCCTCATATGCCACCCCTGCTGATCTTTCGGGGAGAAAAAACTTACCCCTCAATTATTAAAAGCACTGAAAGGTTTGTAAAGGCCATGAAACCTTATGTTCCCACCCCTCATTATAAAGTTCAGAAAGGGAAAAGGCACATCCCCATGATCCTCCAATTTATATGGACCTGGAACCCCCTCTACAAGGAAATTATCCATTTTATGGAAAAAAATAATGGGGAACCGAAATAGCTTACTTCAATGAATTAATTATAGATAGTCAAGGGACCTTTTACGAAGGAGATTGAAGAAGTTTTGAATGATTTAAATATAAATTATAATACCTTTGGTTTATAAGAAATATGCGAGCAGTTCTGCACGACAGAAAGTAAGGCCAAAACTAACGGAACACAATAATGCATATCTTAGGGTAGATTAAGGGAAATTTCAAAGTTTTCAGCAATTGCAAACTTTTTTCCCCGGCTGACAGGAGGTGCTTTGAACCACCACAAGCCGTATGCCAAATGTGGTACTAAGTTTAAAAGACATCATACATTGACAGAATTCCCTAAAGACATTATATTCAAATATAGTTGGAGAAAATACCAACAACGAGTGCTTGACGAGCTACAAGACCACCTGACAGACAACCATTTACACATAATTGCTCCGCCGGGTTCAGGTAAGACAGTTTTAGGACTTGAAGTTGCCATTCGATTAAACAAACCGACTTTAATTCTTGCACCAACAATTGCCATCCGCAATCAATGGATACAACGATTTTGCGAACTTTTTCTTCAATCCAACCTGTCACCTGATTGGATTTCGAGAGACATCAGAAATCCGAAATTTATGACAATTGTAACTTATCAAGGACTTCACGCGGCTTGCAACAACTTGCGAATCAAAGAAGATGAAATTGATGAAGAAGAAGAAACAGAAGAGAGCGGAAATAGCAATACAACAAATACCAACCTAGAAAATATTGTAAATGGACTAAATTCTCAAAATGTCAAGACGATAGTTGTTGACGAAGCGCACCATTTAAAAAATGAATGGTGGCAGACACTAACAAAAGTAAAAGAGAAGATTGAACCAATTATGGTTGGCCTGACTGCAACGCCACCTTATGACGTTACAGCAACAGAATGGCACCGCTATATTGACTTAAACGGACCTGTTGACACAGAAATTTCTGTTCCTGAATTAGTAATTGAAGGTGATTTATGCCCACATCAAGATTATGTCCATTTTACATTACCAACAGAAAAAGAAAATGAAAGCATAATAGATTTTCGTCAAAACATTGAAAAATTATTCCAGGAAATAAAGCAAGATGAAAAAATAATAAAAGCTATCGAAAACCATCCGATTTGGATAAATCCAACGGAGCAATTGGATTGGATTTACAACAATCTTTCTTATTATTCTGCTTGCTTGATTTATCTCAATGCCAATGGAAAAGAAATTCCCGAGATCCACCTTGAAGTTATTGGGGATAAAAAACTTGAAATCCCTACACTCGATTACAATTGGATAGAAACAATTTTAGATTTTTATCTCTTCAAAGAAAAAGATTATTTCAAGCCATTTGAAGAACATCAAAAAAACCTCGAGAATAGATTAAGGCGATATGGTGCTATTGAAAAAAAGCAAATTAACTTTTCTCACAATAAACGAGTAACAGGCTTTTTGACTTCAAGTATCAGCAAACTAAATGGGATTAAAGAGATTGTGGATTTTGAATACAAACAGATGGGCAAGAATTTACGAATGGTAATTCTTTCAGACTTCATTCGTAAAGAATTTTTCAGCAGTTCACAAGAAAATCATATTGAGCTGAATAAAATCGGAATTATTCCAATTTTCGAGAAACTCAGAAGGGAAAATACTGCTAATAAAAAAATTGGAGTGTTGACAGGTTCAATGATTATCATTCCAAAATCAGCTTATTCCGCATTTGAAGCAAAAGCCAAGAGATTTGGTATTACTCAAATTAACTCATCAGATGTCCCTTATGATAATGATTACATATTAATTCATCAAACGGAACAAATAAAAAATGATATAATACATATTGTTACTCAAATTTTCCAGCGAGGAGAAATTGAAGTTTTGATTGGCACAAAATCTTTACTCGGTGAAGGTTGGGATGCACCAGCAATCAATTCCCTGATATTAGCAAGTTTTGTAGGCTCATTTGTCTCATCAAATCAAATGCGTGGGAGAGCTATCAGAACACAAATCGGAAATTCAGATAAAACAGGAAACATTTGGCATTTAGTTACAATAGATCAAACATCACCAACAGGCGGTGACGATTTTGATCTACTAAAAAGACGGTTTAGGAGTTTTGTTGGAGTTTCATTTAAAGAAAAACCCGGAATTGAAAATGGAATAGGACGTTTGAATTTGCCCGAAAATATTCATCATAAGGAAGAGGCGGAAAAAAAGAATAATGAAATGTTCACATACGCAGGCGACAGAGAAAGTTTAAAACAAAGATGGAAAATTGCACTTGAAACAGGAGTTACACTTGTTGAAGAGATAAAAATTCCATTTCAGGAAAAAAAAGAATACAAAGGGGTTAAATCAATGTATCTAAACAAGACCATTGCCAACCTTTTGGCAACTTTAGGATCGGGACTTCTTGGCTTTGGTATAGAAAGTTTGCAAGGGATTGGCAGAGTAGCAAGAAATATAAAAACAGAGCAAGATTTATATATTTTCCTTGCCATTTTTGGAACAATGGGTATGGCTATCTTTGGTAGATTTACCTATATAACTTTAAGGCTGTATTTTAAGTACCGTGACATATCAAAAGACGTTCAACAAATTGGAGATGCTTTGTTAATATCATTGATTAAGGCAGCGGCTATTCATACAGCTCATTCCCAATTGAAAGTTGAAACCTCGGTTGACGATTGGGGTTCTGTTTTTTGTCATTTAGAAGGGGGAACAACTTTTGATAAATCAACTTTTATAAATGCCTTACAAGAAGTTATAGCCCCGATTGACAACCCACGGTATGTAATAATAAGAAAGAATAAGTTTATGCTTTTCATGAAGCAAAAAGATTATCATTCAGTGCCCGAAATTATTGGAAGAAATAAAACCTTTGCGGAATATTTCAAAAACCAATGGGAAATACTTGTTGGAAGTTGCGATTTGGTATTTACCCGGACAATTGACGGAAGAAAGTTGCTTTTAAAATCAAGAGTGAAATCTTTAGCTGCTCAATTTGAAGATAAAGTAGAACATGTAAACAAATGGAGATGAAAATAATCACCATAATCCTGCGACACAAAGTCCAAAATACCATATGGCAAGATCATATTTTTTATAGTTCTGCCGGCAGCATCAACTAGATCAAGGCACTTAGTGAAAAGATAACATAAGTACAGAATTTTTGATGTCATGCCACCACCTTTTTGTTTTTTAAATCTTTGACAATGCTGCGGATCATTTCATTCACTACAATTTTATGCATAGGCTTAACGGGAAGAAAATATATTTTGCCCCAGATATTCTTAAATGAAACTAAAGTGGTTACTGTTAATGAATATCGATTTTGTTTATTGTCTCCTCCGGCAATGATTTCCTTAGCTGGGGAAACTCGTTCCAGAAGAAAAGAAACCCTAAAATCCAAGTGCTTGTCATCTTCTCCCATGAGCACCTCGTTCAAACTACGGTCAAATATTTTAAACAACCCTAACCTGCCGCCTTTTTCTATTTTAAAAGCAGCCAGTTCAGCAATTTTATCTTGTTGATTGGGAGCCTTCAATCCCGCCAAACGCACTATTTTGTTCCTCGCCATAAAAAGGGCTTCTACCCATTTTGGTGCGGAACTAAAAAACCCTTTTACAAAATCATCTACAACTAATGGTTCGCCACAAATAAATTTACAGGCAAATGTATCAGAGTAATCTATTTTAGGAAGAGCATTATCTAGCAATGGAGTTTTGGGTACCGTAATTTTTTCGGTCTTCATATTTTGGGTTCCATTTTATTATCTTTGGCTAAATTAAGAAAATCAACCTTTTCAGGGATGTTATTCCCAAATTCCTCTCCGGAGAGGAGACTCATCACGAAAGTATATTATTTTGTTCTTGTTTATCATTTTCTTTCCACCTCTTTGTCTACCTTGCAGGTGTTAGCTTGTGGCACGCACCTCAGCATAATCTATACTATTGACCTATCAATCATCATTATCAGCATCATAGGCTGCCCCTAAAGCAAACATAAACAAGCCATAGCAAATAGTACCGATTGCAACAAGTATAAAAAATAAATGTCCAACATTATCGCCAATAAAATCAAAAGCTTTATCTGTATTTACGATATGGTTGGCATTTTCAACAACCCCTGCTTTGATGAAAAAAAAGCCAATGATCCCCAGGATGAACCCCCTTGCAAGGTAGCCTACCCATGCAAGGATATGAATAATACTTTTTAGGGTAGATGAAAAATTATTGATGTCCAGACGCTCTTTATAGCCCCTTGTTATTCCATAAAAAAATTGCACTGCAGCAGTAAAGCAAATAATAACCCCTATTGCTATAACTACCCAAATGCCCCAGTCATCCTGCATCAAGCCAGCAACTAGCTGCCGTTGTTCTTCAGGTTCACCATCTTCCTGGATGTTGCCAGTGCCAAGCTTTACCTGAATAGCCGTAAATGCTATGAGAACGTCTGCAATAGAACTTAAGGCAATTCCGCCCCGCTTTGCCAAACCCATAGCGCTTTTGCCGTAGTTATAAGGGTCTTTTATACTTTCATATATTCGCCACATTATATAAGATACCGTCCCCAATAAAATGACCCAGACTAAAATATTGCCTACCAGAAAGTCATTCAAATATTCCATTAAGCTACTTTCATCTGCTCCACCATGCTTGATCCTTAAGAAGGATAAAATAGCAATTACACCAACCGCAAAATAAATTATACCTGTAGCAATACATCCGTACACCGGGAGGTAGTGAATGATCTTTTTTATATTTTTTCTTCCGTTCATTTTTGGCTGGTCAACTTAGTTGCGATAAGTTTATCGTGTATTGTTTAGATAAGCCCTGCTTCCACACATTCCTCTACCTTATTGATTGGCAATGATAATAGAAATCAAATTACAAAGAGCACACTTCTATAAAATATTAAACCAGCAAACTCTCCAATAAGAGGCATTGCTACTAAACCTACAAGGTTACCCGGTAAGGGCAGGAATACTATTACAGCAGAAGATTAAAATATTCAAGTGTCGGAATTTATGCGGCCGAAAATGGGTATTTGGGGTATTGGGGAGTTATACGTTTTCGCTGCTATAGTACCGGACAGAGTCCTGCTGTTCATAAAAAAGTACAGGAGAACCTGTGCTAGACAGGTTTCAGTATACCTGCGAAAAACTTAAAATGGGGCGACTACCGAGGACAATAAAAATCTGCGGTTGTTTCTATAAACTTGCTATGCACTGTAGTATCTTGCATTTCAATTTCTATATCTTCATATAAGTAGCTTCGACACATTATATCGTGATCCCAAACATAATATCTAATTGTAGCTATTTCATTTGGCAGTACTCTAAAGTAGATTATTGTATCATGAGTTTTACCATATAATGAATGATGTATTAAATTACTAGAGATTTCAATTG
>JALZND010000578.1 GCA_030857845.1 Bacteroidota bacterium
TATAAATGTCCCTATTAATTCCGCAATAAAGTTGTTCATGTGCAAATTGTTAAACAAAATGAGTTTTATGGTTAAACCTGGCTATGGCTATGTTAATATGTAAAATTTGAAGCTATTGATCTAAAAAATATTCTTTGGCGAGGTTAATAAATTTTTCTACTTCCTTATTTTCCCATTCCTGATCTTTGCCCAATTCGTGGGCAATAATCCGAGCAACTTCAGGGGCAACTTCAATGCTTGCCCGGGCATCTAAAAATAATGCCCTAGTTCTCCTGGCAAGTACATCCTCTACCGATCTTGCCATCTCATGCTGTACTGCCCATAATATGGATGCTTTTAGATATTGATAATTTTCGTGAAGTTTTTCGCCCAAATAAGGTTGGTCCAATATCATTTCTTTAATAGCCCCACGATCAGAACCAAAATAGTTCAGAGGATCTTTTTGGTCAATTTTCTCATACCATCCATGGATTTTCAAAGTCTTTGTTTTACAGGGAACTTCCTCCAATCCTGCAACAAGTGCAGCTTTGTCAACGGTTTCTTCTGCCATTTTCCGATAGGTAGTCCACTTTCCCCCGGTAATGGTCACTAAACCAGAAATGGTTACCATTAAGGTATGGCTGCGAGAAATTTGAGCAGTATTGACCACACCTTCTGGTTTTACCAAAGGCCTTAAACCTGCAAATATGCTAAGCACATCTTTTCTGGTTGGATCTTCTGAAAGATAACGCGACGCATGTTTTAAAAGAAAATTAATTTCTTCCTCTAATGCTCTTGGTTCTAAAGAAGCATGCGGAATTTCTGTATCAGTTGTACCTACCAAAACTTTTCCATGCCATGGAACTGCGAATAGCACCCTCCCATCATCTGTTTTGGGAACCATAATTGCTGAATTGCCAGGCAAAAACCTCTTGTCCAGGACTATATGGACACCCTGACTTGTAGTGATCATCTTAATTGCTTTGGGGTCTTCCATCCTTATAATTTCATCAACGAATACCCCTGTGGCATTAACTACAACTTTAGTTTTAATACTGTATTCCTTACCTGTTTCAATATCCTTTGCCAATACGCCACAAACCAAGCCTGACGATTTTAGAAGTCCGCCAACTTTTATATAGTTTATTGCAACCCCACCATGATCTATAAAAGTTTTCGCCAGGTTGATGGCAAGGCGTGAATCATCAAATTGTCCATCATAATATATTACGCCACCCCGCAACCCTTTAGGCTCCAAGGTAGGAATAAGTGCTAAAGTCTCTTCTTTCGACAAACTTTTGGAAGGTCCAAGTCCCATTCGTCCCGCCAGCATGTCATAAACCTTTAATCCAATTGTGTAAAATGGACCTCCCCACCAATCATAATTGGGAATTATAAATGCTTGATTAGAAACCAAATGTGGGGCATTGTCTTTTAAAAGTCCCCTTTCATGAAGAGCTTCAAGAACAAGTGATATATCACCTTGTTGCAGGTATCTGACACCACCATGAATTAATTTTGTACTCCTGCTCGAAGTACCTTTAGCAAAATCTGACTGTTCTAATAAGAGTGTTTTATAACCCCTGGAAGCAGCGTCTACAGCAGCACCTAAGCCAGTTGCGCCTCCACCAATTATTATAATGTCCCAAATATTATCATCTTCCTCCAAAGCCCCTATCATCTTTTGTCGGTTCATATAATTTTGTTACTTTAAGATTTTGCGATTCGTTTTTATATTGAAGACGCAGTGAAAATATCAATAAAAATTACACTTTCAAGCTCTTTACAATCAACATTGACTCAACAGATTCTTCTTTTAGATGAAGAAATTTTAACCTTTCGCTATCCTACATAAAATCCATTAAGTCCTTCTCAGAGTCGATTGTTAAAAAATGAACTTCATAAGGTTTCTTGCCATTTAATGTAACAAAGCTACCGTCATCAGGTCGCAACCTGAAAATCATTTTGGCATTATATTTTTCCATTAGTCGGATAGCAAATTCCTCAAATTCCAAAAAAACAGCTTCCTTCCCTTCCTTGATTTAAATTAATTGTGTTATGTATATCATTGAGTTTGTATTATATTCATACCTTTAATAATACATAAATAAAAATTGAATATGGGAATATTTGCATTGATTGTCAATATGATTTAAGTTCCCCAAAATGTTTATTTTACCTGTTTGAAGGATAATATCATTTTCTGCTTTTTATTTTTTACTACCTTAACAAAATCTTTCTTATTATAAAGTTTCTGGAAAATATGAAAATACGATTTACTATTTTTTCTATCATACTTATACAATTTTTTGCTGGTATTTCCCTTGCTCAACAAGCTGCCCCAATTTTTCCAGACCGTATAGGGTTAGTTTCTTATACTTTAAGGG
>JALZND010000579.1 GCA_030857845.1 Bacteroidota bacterium
CATTAACATAAATACATTATAATTATTAATAAAAATCAACAATCACTTTAATCATGAATATAAAAATTTGGGTCAGCTCATGGCTCCTATTAGTTTTAATGTCTTGTTTTGTAACGAAAGCCATATCAGAAAAGCTTCCGGATATTGCTACTAAAACCAGCGGAATGAAAAAGCACCCAGGTTTTTTTACTTTTTATTACGATGAAGCAGAAGGAAAGATTTGGCTGGAAATAAGTAATTTTAACCAGGATTTTCTTTATGTGAATTCACTCCCTTCCGGATTAGGTTCAAATGACATTGGATTGGATCGTGGACAGATAGGTGGATCTCGTCTGGTATATTTTGAAAAAATCGGGCCTAAAGTGATGATGGTGCAGCCGAACCTGGCGTACAGGGCCATCACAGAAAATAAAAATGAAGCCCGTGCTGTAGATGAATCTTTTGCAAAGTCTATCCTTTGGGGCTTTAAAGTAGAAGCAACTGATGAAAATGCAGTACTTGTAGATGCTACAGGATTTTTAATCAGGGATGCACATGATGTGATTGGTAGTATAAAAAATAATAAGCAAGGAACATACAGTTTAAATGAAAGTCGTTCAGCCATTTACCTGAATCGTACTAAAAATTTTCCAAAAAATACGGAATTTGAAGCTACGGTAACTTTTACTGGTGGTGAGGATGCCGGAAACTTTGTACACCAGGTAGCCCCCGATGTTCAAGCCCTTACTTTACGACAACATCATTCTTTCATTGAACTTCCTGATAATAATTATACCCCCCGGGAATCCGATCCCCGGTCAGGATATTATGGAATTTCTTATTTTGATTATGCCACACCGGTAGACCAAAATATTCAGAAAAGTTTTATTGCCCGACATCGGTTACACAAAAAAAATCCCAGGGATATAAAATCAGAAGCTGTTAAGCCAATTATTTATTATGTAGATAATGGAGCTCCAAAACTCATTCAGGAAGCTCTCCTGGATGGAGCCCGTTGGTGGAATGAGGCCTTTGAAGATGCTGGTTATCATAATGCATTTCGGGTCGAAGTTCTTCCTGACACTGTAGATCCAATGGATGTTCGGTACAATATGATTCAGTGGGTTCATCGGAGCACACGGGGTTGGTCCTATGGTGCATCTGTTGTTGACCCGCGCACAGGTGAAATTATAAAAGGGCACGTATCGCTGGGGTCTTTGCGGGTACGCCAGGACTATATGATAGCTGAAGGATTGTTGGCTCCATATGAAGATGGTAAACCTGAGAATTCAAAAATGATGAACATGGCATTATCACGAATCCGGCAACTATCTGCACATGAGCTTGGCCACACACTTGGCATTATGCATAACTATGCAGCCAATAACAATACCTCTGTTATGGACTATCCATATCCCCAGGTTAAACTGGATGATGCAGGAAATATAGATCTTAGTAATGCCTATGGAGAAGGTATCGGTGCATGGGATAAACTAGCTATACGCTATGGTTATCAGGAATTCACAAAAGGAACTGATGAAAAGAAAGAATTAAACAAATTGTTAGAGGATGGAATTTCCAATGGTCTGCTTTTTATTACAGATCTTGATGCCAGGGCTCCCGGTGGCGCGCATCCGGTAGCCCATCTTTGGGACAATGGCGCCAATGCTTCTGATGAGCTGATTCATGTTTTAAATGTCCGAAGAAAAGCTTTAGAAAAATTTTCTGAAAATAATGTAAAGCAGGGAGCAGCAATGAGTACTCTTGAAGATGTACTGGTGCCCATCTACAACTACCATCGTTATCAAACAGAAGCTGCAGTAAAATTAGTTGGAAGTATTAATTATACTTATGCCCTGCGGGGAGATAACCAGATGATTACCCAGGTGCTGGAAAAGAATGAACAACAAAAAGCATTGAATGCTTTGCTACTTACCATTTCTCCGGAGAATCTTACGCTGCCTGAAAACATTATCCGGCTTATTCCACCCCGTGCCCCTGGCCTTGGTAATAATCGGGAACTTTTTATAAAACGAACGGGATTAACATTTGATCCCCTGGCAGCAGCGCAGGCATCTGCTGAGTTTATGATCTCACTCCTGTTACATCCCGAACGTGCTTCAAGATTAGTAGAGTTGGGAGCAAGGGGCGAAAATCTAAATCTCCAGGAAGTGATTGGCCAACTGTTAAATAAAACCTGGATGAGTGGGCGACAAAAAGGTCTTGCAGCACAGGTGCAGCTACAAACTGAGCAGGTAGTTTTAACGCATCTTATGGCACTAGTTCAAAATGAAAATGCATCTTATCAAGCTCGTGCTATTGCAACTAATTACCTTATGGAATTAAAAAAATACATCAAAAACGAACAAAAAGCTAAACGTGAGGAG
>JALZND010000173.1 GCA_030857845.1 Bacteroidota bacterium
AAGTGCAGGCCTCTAAAATTGAAGAAAAACTTATAGAATGGAAGGGCAACCAGGAGCAGACGGATGATCTCTTGATCATTGGCCTTAAAATATAAAATTCTATTAACTTTAAAACCCCTTCATTATTTATTACTATGATATATGCAAGTTGCCAGGATTAGAATCGTTTTTTAAGAATTCTATTCTTTTATCAGGACTTTCTTCATTTTGTTGGTTGGCAATATGAAGTGTCCGGGTAGGAAAGGCAAACACAATGCCCCGTTTATTGAATTCTTCAAAAATTCTCATGTTAATTGCTTGCTGAACATCTGCAAATACCGTGTATTTTGAATCTTTTACAAAGTATACAACTTCAAAATTTAAACTTGAATCCTCATAAGTCAAAAAATGTGATCTGTCAAATATAGCCAGCTCTTGTTCCATTACGATAGATTTCAAAAGGTCAGGGATAGTTTTTATTTTTTCGAATGAAGTTTGGTATTCCACATTAATGTTGAAAATTGCCCTTCTGTTTTCCATCCTTTTATAGTTATGTATCCTGGACCCTGTCAGGTCAGAATTGGCAACTACAAGTTGTTCCCCCGTTAAACTTTTTAATCGGGTAGTTTTTATACCAATATGTTCAACAACACCCTTTTTCTCATCTATGATTATAAAATCCCCTATTTCAAACGGCCTATCAAGGAAGATCACAAAATAGTTGAACAAGTCGCCCAGGATGTTTTGTGCCGCCAATGCAATGGCAATACCACCAATTCCCAATCCAGCAATTACCGCTGTAACATCGTATCCCATATTGTCAAACAGGAAAACAATTCCTATAACCCATATAACAATATTTACCAGGATCATCAGCCCGCCCAATTGTTTAACTTTTTCCTCGCCCATTGGCTGTTTCCTTATAAAGGACTGAAGTACCAACAAAAATACAGAGGACAAGAACCGGATTACCAAAACCGTAATGGCAATGGTGGTGGCAATGTGCAAAAGCCGGTCAACCCTTTCTGAGAATGTTAAGTAACTAAGGCCTACATAAATAACCCCAAAATACAACGCCGGAACCCCAAATCGATCAATGTTTTCAATTATAAAATCATCATAATTATTGGAGGTATTAGCAGTCCATCCTTTTATCCTGTTTAGGACTATTCTTCTAAAGGCGCAGATGAAAACAATGCCAAAAATTATGAAGCATATAGAGATAATGTAATCTAAGATGGTGTTTGAAAAATAGGTGAGGTTCAAAAAATCGTTCATATTTATCAAGTATTGGTCAATTAAAAGGTAAATTAAAATAAACTATCTTGAAAATTATATTTTTTCCACATTTATAAGATAAAAAAGAAAATGAAGGGCATATATAGTTGGATCCATCAGTAAAATAGACCTGGAGATGATAGTATTTTTCTTCAATTCATAAATACCAAAAAATGAATTGGATGCTGGTATGTTTAGAAGATTATAAAACTTCTATTTTAAAAAGTAATATTCAAAAATAATTAGTGCTCGCTTATTAATGAAAGCACTAATTATTGTTAATTAAATATACCTGTTGATTATATTTTCCATGTATTCCTGTTTTCCACTCCTAACTTCAGGTTCGCCATTTTCTATTGCAAATTGTCGTAATTCTTCCAATGTCAATTTTCCATCTTCAAAATCTTTTCCTTTACCTGTGTCGAAAGTGGTATACCTTTTAGCCCTTTGGGCTTTAAAATCAGATTTTTGAAGGATGTTGTCGGCAGCTATTAATGCTCTTGCAAAGGTGTCCATTCCGCCGATATGAGCATAAAATAGGTCTGAATGATCTGTAGAGTTACGCCTGACCTTGGCATCGAAGTTCACCCCACCACCTTTTAAACCACCAGATTCCAGGATAATCAACATAGCTTCTGTTATTTCATTTAAATTATTAGGAAACTGGTCTGTATCCCATCCATTTTGATAATCGCCCCTATTTGCATCAATAGATCCCAACAATCCTGCATCGGCAGATACCTGTAATTCATGTTGAAAAGTATGGCCGGCAAGGGTAGCATGGTTTACCTCGATATTCAATTTAAAGTCCTCAAGAAGGTCGTGTTCCCTTAAAAAGCCAATTACTGTGGCAGCGTCAAAATCGTACTGGTGCTTTGTAGGTTCCGCAGGTTTAGGTTCTATAAAAAAGTTACCTTTAAATCCTTGTTTCCTGGCATATTCTTTAGCGCTATGTAAAAATCTGGCAAAATGTTCCTGTTCACGTTTCATGTTGGTATTAAGTAAAGTCATATACCCTTCGCGCCCACCCCAAAAAACATAATTTTCACCACCAAGTGCTATAGTTGCATCCATGGCAGCTTTTACCTGGGCAGCACCATGTGCCAGAACATGAAAATCCGGATTTGTTGCAGCGCCATTCATATAGCGCTTATTAGAAAATAAATTGGCAGTTCCCCAAAGTAATTTTACGCCACTGGCATTTTGTTTCTCTTTTGCATAGTCAACGAGCGCTTGCAGCCTAAAATCATTTTCTTTAATATCATTGCCATAGTCCACAACATCCAAATCATGGAAGCAATAGAAAGGGATATTCATTTTGGTAATAAATTCAAAAGCTGCATCCATCTTATCCTTAGCCCTTTCAATAACATCTTTTTTCCCGTTCCAAGGATAAATTTGTGTAGGTTCTCCAAAAGGATCGGCACCGTTTCCAACAAATGAATGCCAGTAGGCTACTGCAAAGCGCAAATGTTCTTTTAAACTTTTACCTTGTACCATTCTGTTTTCGTCATACCAGCGGAATGCCAATGGGTTGTCTGATTCAGGGCCTTCAAATTGAATTTGTCCTATACCTTTAAAAAATTCAGTGTCACCTGTAACAAGTTTTGCCATTTTATTTATATATATTTTATTAATGATTTAATTGTAATTGATTCTCCAGAAGAGCTTTCCAATCCTGGTATACCGCTTCATAAGGTCCGTTATTTTCCGGGGCAATGATTTTCAAAGCTTTTCTTTTGCTAAAGGCTTCGCTTTCTGAAGCATAAAATTTTATCCCTATTCCTGCACCAAATGCAGCGCCAATACTTCCACTGCTTTCATATAGTTCTATGGGCACTTGTGTGGTATTTACAAATGTTTTGTTAAATAGGTCGCTTTGAAAAAGATTGGCTTTTCCTGCCCTTATCAGTTTTGGAGCAAGGCCGTTTTCGCGCATTACATCTAGGCCATAGCGAAAAGCAAATGCAATGCCTTCCTGTACCGCCCTTGCAATATGGGCTTTATCATGTTTATTGAGGTCAATATTTTTAAGATGAGCGCCAATTAATTTATTTTCGAGCATTCTTTCTGCACCATTCCCAAATGGCAGCACCCTCAGCCCTTCACTTCCCACCGGAACTGTTCTTGCCATATCGTTCATCTCCTGGTAAGTGATATCGGTACCTAAAAGATTTTTTATCCACCGGTTCATAATTCCAGTCCCATTGATGCAGAGCAAAACGCCATATCTTTTTTGCGCCTGTGTATAATTTACATGTGCAAAAGTGTTGATCCGTTGTGCCATGTCCAGTACAGGTTTTTCGCTTACACCATAAATTACCCCCGAAGTCCCCGCAGTTGCTGCCACTTCACCAGGCTTCATTACATTTAAGGAAAAGGCATTGTTTGGTTGGTCTCCAGCTTTATAGGTGATGGGAATACCTGCTTTCAGTCCAAGTGTTTTTGCCACATTGGTTGAAACTGTGCCATGTGCGGAAAAAACAGGCAATACTTCCGGAAAAAGTGATTTGGAAAAATCAAACGAAGTAAGCAAATCACTGGAAATGGAATTTTCTTTAAAATCCCAAAACACACCTTCAGACAATGCCGGTATGCTTGTGGAAATATTTCCGGTTAGTTTCATTCCAATAAAATCGCCCGGAAGCATAACTTTGTGGATTTTTTTATATGTTTCTGGTTCATTGGTTTTTACCCAGGCAAGTTTGGAAGCAGTAAAGTTTCCAGGGGAATTCAACAAACTATAGAGGCATTTTTCATTACCGATGGCTGAAAAAGCTTGTTCGCCCAATGAAATGGCGCGATTGTCGCACCAAATTATTGAATCCCTAAGAGGTTCATGATTTTTGTTGACCACCACCAATCCATGCATTTGATAAGCAATTCCAATTGCCTGAATATCTTCAGAATTATATAGCTTTTTTGAGTGTAGTTTTTGAATGGCTTTTTGTACATGTTCCCACCATAAATTTGGTGACTGCTCCGCCCAGCCTGGCTTTTTTGATATAATTGTATTTTCTGTATCCGGATACTGGGTGGCTGCTATTTCCAGTTGAGTATTGGCATCTACCACCGAAACTTTAATAGAAGAAGTACCTAAATCTATACCTAATAAGAGCATCAAGTTATTTAAAAAAGTTTATGCCAATTGGCATATATTTTATATTCGTGTTGGTTGCAGATTAAAATCCGGCAAATATATCCGGATATGGATTATTATACTTTAAAATTTATGTATTACATTTAAAATTAAGTATTTAAAAAGTAATAAGAATAAAAATTCTTAGAAATAAATCTGATCCCAAAAATATTAAAATAAAACCAATTGCATATATAAATATGCTTTTTTTATGGGGAAGTTAAACTAAGTTTGTGCTACAACAAAAAAATAATCTATTGCAGCATTTTATGGTATTTAGTTGTATCAAGTTTTGACATTATACAGAAGTGCCTTAAGCAGCGGGGCAGAACATTTCTACCTATAAAGAATCAATTTAAATCCAATCTTTTTGCACCTAAATACCTTGCAACATATTGAGGATGATCCATATCGTTAATGGTGACACCTCTTCCATTGCCACCTGAGGAGCTATGGATAAATTGGGTTTTCTCACCAGGTTCGGTAATTACAATCCCAACATGGCCAACTTTGGTATCCCATTTTTGTGTGCCAGTAAAGAAAACAAGGTCTCCCTTAAGTAGGTCGTTTTGCGAAACAGGTACACCAAGAAGGTAAAGGTTGGATGAACCTGCAGGTACATCAATTCCAAATTTGTTAAATACATGATATACAAAACCAGAACAATCAAACCCTGTTGGGGATTTTCCAGCCCATTTATAAGGCACCCCTTGAAGTGATTGAGCATAGTCTATTAAAGAATCTACTTTAGAGGGTGAAGCAGATTTTAAATTTGTTTCACTTATTTCAAGTGGTATTTTTTCGGCTGTAGTGAATTTATCCGTTACTGCCAACAACATTAAAAGAAAAATAAAAGCATAAAAAATTTTAGAACGTAAAATTATGTGAATGATGTTTTTTGTTTTGTTTTTCATGATTTTGGGATTGATCCACCTTATAACATAAACTTTTTAATAGAGTTCCATCCAAAAGGCAATCCCAGATTTTAGAACTTATGGATACAGAATACATGAAGTGTATTCCGCTAATTTACATTAAAAAATTTATTAAATTTAGCTTAGAGGTAATGGTGTCTATATTTTGATGGTCCTCAATATTCAATAAAATCTTTATGCCAAGGCTTCAAATAATATTTCGGCAGGATGTTTTGAGAGTCTGCCTGTCCCATCTTTGATCTGATGCCTGCAGCTTGTTCCAGAAGCGGCAACTATAATTTCTGAAGCAAGCTTACGGATGGTTGGAAAAAGTACCAACTCGCCTATTTTCATAGAAACTTCATAATGTTCTTCTTCATAACCAAAAGACCCTGCCATGCCACAGCAACCTGATGGGATCAATTGTACCTGGAAATTTTTCGGCAAAGAAAGGATTTTTTTTGAAAAAGAAAGGGACGATAGAGCCTTTTGGTGGCAATGTCCATGAATCATTATTTTCTTTTTTTCCTGGGTGAATGCTTTTGGATTTATAAAGCCTAGTTCAGCTTCCTTTGCAAACCATTCATCAAAGAGAAAAGCATTTTGGGAAATTTTAAGTGCTTCATTTTTAAGGGTTGCAGGCACTAAGTCAAGATATTCATCCCGCAAAGTCAATAGGGCAGAAGGCTCAATACCTATTATTGGGAGTTTTTCACTTACAAAATTTTGAAGCAGTTTTATATTTTCTATGGCTATTTTTTGGGCTTCTTTTACCATTCCTTTTGATAAATAGGTCCGGCCGCTTTCAATATGGCGCGGGATCTCTACCTCATAGCCCAATGCTTGCAACAACAGGATGCATTTTTTGCCAACAGGAACATCGTTGTAGTTGGTAAACTCATCACAAAAAAACAATACCTTTCTGCCATTGCCCCTATTGCTTGCTCTTTTATGTTTATCCCACCATTCCAGAAGTGTAGTGCCAAATATCTGCGGCATGGTACGGGCAGGATGAAAACCCACTGCTTTGTTGGCAAACTTACGCAAGGCAGGTGTCTCGAAAATTAAGTTGTATAGGAAAGGGGCCTTCGAGGCCAATTTCATCTGAAAGGTAAAATTCCCAATTAATTTTGACCTCAAGGGAATGCCATGTTTTTTATGATAAAGCTGCGTAAATTCTGCTTTCATTTTTCCAACATCCACACTTGAAGGGCATTCAGATTTACAGGCCTTGCATGAAAGGCAAAGCTCCAGCACATCCTTAACCTCTTCCATGCTCACCTTTTCACCATCACCAGGATTATTGGTATAGAAATGACGGAGCATGTTTGCCCTTGCCCTGGTTGTGTCCTTTTCACTACGGGTGGCCATATAGCTTGGGCACATAGTACCTCCCGTTATTTCTGTTTTCCTGCAATCGCCAGAACCGCTGCATTTTTCAGCCAGTCGTAGTATTCCTTCTTGGTGGGAAAAATCCATGACTGTGACAAATGCTTTTTTTGGAAGGTCCGGAATGAACCTTAAAAATTCGTTCATTGGGGGAGTTTCAACTATTTTCCCCTTATTAAAAACATCTTTAGGGTCAAAAATATGTTTGATCTTTTTGAATAGCCCATAGTTTTTATCTCCCATCATAAAGGGGATGAATTCGCCTCTTAGCCTTCCATCGCCATGTTCGCCACTTAACGAACCTTTATATTTTTTTACTATAGTTGCTGTTTCAGATAAAATTGTCCTGAAAAGCTCTTTTCCTGCTGAGGTTTTCAGGTTGATCATTGGCTCAACATGGATCTCGCCGGCACCTGCATGGGCGTACATGGAATATTGTACTTTGTGCTTTTTAAGCAAAGCTTCTACCTCTGAAATATATAAAGGAAGGTCCTGCACATCTACGGCACAATCTTCTATTAAATTTACAGCTTGTGTATCTCCGGGAAGGTTTCGGAGCAAGCCCAAACCTGCCTTCCTCAAATCCCAAGCTTTTTTAGCATCCTCACCAAGCAATACCGGATAAGCATATCCAAGGCCTTCTTTTTTTAGGTTTCCTATTAAAGCTTCAGCTTTCTGAAGCAGGCCCGCTTTCTTTTCATCAAAAAACTCCACCATCAAAATGGCTTTTGGATCGCCAACAACAAAAAAACGGTTTTTAGATTGATCAATATTTGTTTTTGTGAATTGGAGTATGAAATCGTCTACTAGTTCAGAACTTGAGCAACCATGTTGCATGGCAACAAGATTTGCCAGCAATGCTTCATGAACGCTGCCGGTATGAATTGCTACCATTCCGGCTTCTTTTAGGGGAAGGTCTATTAAGTTTAATTTGGCTTCGGTCACAAAGCATAGCGTGCCTTCAGAGCCAGCCAACAATTTGCATAAGTTAAAGT
>JALZND010000580.1 GCA_030857845.1 Bacteroidota bacterium
GTGCGTCAGGGTTAATGACCCCTACAGCAGTTCCATAAGTATCTGTAAAAAAAGTTTCTGTAAATGGCTTTATATAATCAAGCCATATTCTTTGCCCTGAGGCTTCAAAGCCTGTAGGTGAAGCATTGTTTATGTATTTTTGAAGAAATTCTAAACTTTTTTTATTCATTTTTTTAAATTAATAATTATTGAAGGATATTTGACGTTTTAGCACTTGGCCAAGAAGCGGATTGAAGCACTAAACTGTCTGCCAGCACTGAACTTAAAACGAAGCAAAAAGCTTCAATTAAGGACTGAACCCGTTTATTTTTTAATCGCCTGTTATACGGTCGGCTTTCTATATTTTTCGTCCGTTCATTGTATTTCTAATTGTCGTTTTACATGTTTCAAAGCTGTTTTGGTACAAAAAGTTTGATAAGGAACTGAAAAAACAGGACCGAGTATTTTTGTCAAAATATTTCCCGGGGTGGAGTAAGTTTGAACCTTAAAAATTATTTTTTGGTCAAATTGCTCAACAGTAAAAGTCGAAATTCCTTTCTCCACGTGTCCTTCAAGAGTTTCGTAACTAAAACCTTTTCTATAAGTTTGTTCTATGATTTCATTTACTCTTACTCCAAAAATTATTTTCTTTGAAAATGCTTTTGTCGGTGGAATGTAAACTTGTTGAGCAATGGTATCGCCAATTTTCATTTTTCTTTTCTCTTCTGTCCACTGATTTTTGAAGATCATTATGTTATCGGGGAAAATTTGGTATTCGAATAGAAAGTCAAGGTTTAGCTGGTCAATTTTCTTGGTCGTATTAATGTCAATGGTTGTTATTTTCTCTGTCAGCCAAGATTTATCATAGTCCATAAATTTCTTGGTCTTCAAAAGTCAAGGTGTTGTTTAAACTTGTTTTTCTGGTCTGTTAGATAAATTTTCATTTTCTGTGGTGTAGTCTTTTAACCTGCCGCATAACATGTGATACAAGTACCTGAAAAATTATACTTGAATATTAAGAAACTATATATGGAACATGTTTATCAATTAAAAATTAAATAGGGGCCAAATTTTTAACCACCGGTCATAGGATTGTACCCATTTGTTACAAAGGTATATTGCCATGTTTTTTCCTTGGGAGCACATCAACTTTGTTTTCTAGCATCGCAAAAGCTCGAATCAATTTTTTTCTGGTGTCGCGAGGGAATATGACTTCATCTATATATCCGCGATGAGCGGCACTATATGGGTTGGCAAATTTTTCAGTATACTCATCTACTTTTTCCTTTAATTTCTGTTCGGGGTCTTCAGCGGCAGCAATGTCTTTTTTAAAAATTATTTCCGCAGCACCTTTGGCTCCCATCACCGCAATTTCTGCTGTAGGCCATGCATAATTCATATCTGCACCAATATGTTTCGAATTCATTACATCATAAGCACCTCCATAAGCTTTACGGGTTATAACTGTAATCCTTGGCACCGTAGCTTCACTAAAAGCATACAACAATTTTGCACCATTTGTAATGATTGCATTCCATTCCTGGTGTGTTCCCGGTAAAAATCCCGGAACGTCTTCCAGTACGAGCAACGGGACATTAAAAGAATCACAAAAACGAACAAACCTGGCAGCTTTAACACTTGCATTGATATCCAGCACCCCAGCCATAGAAGCTGGCTGGTTTCCTACAATACCTATACTTCGACCAGCAAGGCGGGCAAAGCCTACCACAATGTTTTCAGCAAAATTTTTATGGACCTCAAAAAAGGAATCAACATCTACAATCCCTTCCACAACTTCACGCATATCATAAGGATGATTGGGATTTTCAGGCAACAAAGTATCCAAAATATTTTGTTTCTCATTTGCATCCCCATCATATTTTAGTAAGGGTGCGGTGTCTTCACAATTTTGAGGTATGTAGCTTAACAGCTTCTTAATATTTTGGAGGCATTTTATTTCATTGGCGCATGAAAAGTGGGTAACACCACTTTTTGTACTATGGGCACTTGCCCCACCAAGTTCTTCTGCAGAAACATCTTCCTGTGTTACAGTTTTGACGACATTCGGCCCTGTTACGAACATATATGATGTATTTTCTACCATCAAAACAAAATCAGTAATGGCAGGTGAATACACAGCACCTCCGGCACAAGGTCCCATAACGGCTGAAATTTGAGGCACGACGCCAGAAGCCCTGGTGTTCCTGTAAAAAATATCAGCATAGCCACCGAGTGAGACTACACCTTCCTGTATCCTTGCACCCCCTGAATCATTGAGACCTATAATTGGAGCGCCATTTTTCATGGCAAGTTCCATTATTTTAACAATTTTTTCTGCATGGGTTTCGGACAGTGACCCACCAAAAACTGTAAAGT
>JALZND010000581.1:0-465 GCA_030857845.1 Bacteroidota bacterium
GCTTACGCCCATAAGGCTTTTTGAAAGTTGTTTTTCAATACCAGGCGATTGCCCAGTCCAACGCTCCATTCTACTAGTAATGTCTTTTTCAACAACTTCTGCAGGCATTCCAGGATAAAGGGTTATTACCTGCATAGCAGATTTTTTAAATTGAGGAAGGATGTCCACCGGCATCCTCGGGATGAGTACCCCTGCCAGTACAGCCACAATAATGGCAAATACAAACACCAGATATGGGTTCTTGAATGATATTTTTATCATTTATACAATAGTTTAATTTCTTAATAAGATTTTAGCCCGGTGTATTTCAGGGCATTGCAGGATGCTTTTGGGGAAAGGGAAAACAGCTGAAAAATCTGTAACAGGTATTACGGACATTAGTCTCTAAAGCAACCTTGGGCTGACTTTTATGCAAAAAAAACTCACCAATCATAATCATGATTAGAAAATTTTACATACCTATTC